>JANMPX010000004.1:0-31332 GCA_031370085.1 Chloroflexota bacterium
TGCCTCGAGATCGGTCGACTGCTTCACCTTGGACGCGGCCTTCGAGGCCTTCCAGCAGACATCGTGCAGGTCGGGGTACGCGGTGAGGTGCTCGGGCTTGAAGTAGTCGTGCCACATCACGTCGATGTGATGCTTGGTCTCTTCGGCGCGCGCCTCCTTGACCACCACGCAGCGCTGCCGAAAAAGCTCATCGGTGCTGGCGTGGTACTTCTCGATGATCCGGTAGCACGACTCTGCCTCGATGCGTGCCTGCTCGGGGTCGTAGATCCCGCAGGGGACGTCGCAGTGGGCGTGGACGCGCCGCGTGGGGCGCAGCAGGGTGGCCAGGGACAGCATGCGGTTCTCCTTTTGATGCCCGGTGGTGGTCCCCCATTCTCGCAGTCAGGCTCGCCGCCTGCCAGCGCCCGAATCGGCGGCCTAGCTGCCCATCACCATGCCACCGTCAATGCCTATCACCTGCCCGGTCACATAGCTCGACTCGTCCGAGGCAAGGTAGACGGCGGCCGCGGCGACATCCTCGACGGATCCGGTGCGACCCATCGGCGTGAGCGTCTTGATCGCCTCGGTGGCGGCCAGAGGCAGATCGGCGGTCAGATCGGTCTCGATGAGGCCGGGGGCGAGGGCATTGCAGGTGATCCCACGGCTGGCAAGCTCGCGCGCAGTCGTCTTGGTGAGGCCGATCAGCCCGGCCTTGGCGGCCGCGTAGTTGGCCTGGCCGGGATTGCCCATCCGACCGGCGGCGCTGCTCATGTTGATGATGCGGCCGAAGCGCGCCTTCATCATCGGCCTGGCGACGGCGCGGGTCATCCAGAACGGGCCGGCCAGGTTGGTCGCCAGCACCGCGTCCCATTCCTCCTCGCTCATGCGCATCAGGAGGTTGTCGCGGGTGATCCCCGCGTTGTTGACGAGGATGTCGACCTTGCCGAATGCGTCGAGTGCCGCCTTGACGATCGCCTCGCAGGCCTCGCGGCCGGCACCCGTGTCGCCCTGGATGGCAAGCGCTGTCCGCCCCATGGCGCTGATCTGTGCCACCACGTCGTCAGCGGCGGCCTGGTTGCCGCGAAAGTTCACCGCTACGTCGCAGCCCTGGCCGGCCAGGGCCAAGGCTATAGCGCGACCGAGTCCCCGGCTGCCGCCGGTGACGAGAGCGACCCTCCCGGTCAGGTCGAACATCAGCCGGCCACCGCCATCTCGGGAGCGCTGACGCGTGGCTTGCCGAGCCGCGTTTGCTCGCCCGGGGCGAGGAAGGCGCGAGCGGGGTCAGCGGTCCACTCGACCACGGCGGCGCCGGCGGTGTAGCCCGCGCCGAAGGCGACCATCAGGACGTTGTCGCCGGGTTGGATTCGGCCGGCCGCAACCGCCTCGACCAGCGCCATCGGCACCGATGCAGCGCTCGTGTTGCCGTACTTCTCGATGTTCACGTAGAGCTTCTCATCGGGGATCTGGAGGTGGCGCTGCACGTTCTCGATGATCCGCAGGTTGGCCTGGTGGAAGACGAACTGGTCGACATCGCCGACCGTCAGTCCGGCGTCACGCAGCGCGGCGACCGCTGAGTCGGTGAGCTGCCGCGTCGCGTACTTGTAGACCTCGCGACCCGCCATCTTGATGAAATGCTTCCCCTCCGCGATGGTGGTCGGCGAAGCCGGGCAGACCGAGCCACCGCCGGGCACGATGATCCCCTTGAAGCCGGTCCCGTCGCTGAACAGGTTGAAGCCGAGCAGCCCGCCCGACTGGTCCGAAGCCTGGAGCAGCACGGCGCCCGCCCCGTCGCCGAAGAGGACGCAGGTGTTGCGATCGGTCCAGTCCAGGAAGCGGCTCAGCACCTCGACCCCGATCACCAGGACGTTGCGGTACATGCCGCTGCGGATGAAGCTGCCGCCGGTGGCGAGGCCGTAGAGGAAGCCGGAACAGGCGGCCTGGAGATCAAACCCTGCCGCGCGGTTGGCTCCCAGGGCGGTCGCGACGGTGACCGAGGTGGCCGGCAGCGGATAGTCCGGCGAGCAGGTTGCCACGATCACCAGGTCGATCTCTGACGGGTCGACGCCCGCCACCGCCAGGGCGTCACGGGCCGCGTTGACCGACAGGCTGGTGGTCGTCTCGTCGTCCGCGGCGATCCGCCGCTCGCGGATCCCGGTGCGCGACACGATCCATTCGTCCGAGGTGTCGACCAGCTTGGTCAGGTCCGCGTTGGTCATCACCCGCGATGGGGCGTACATGCCCCATCCGGTGATCAGTGCATTGGTCGCCATCGGACTCGTTGCTCCTCCTGTCCTGCGCATCTTCAGCTGGGGTCGATCTCGATCAGGGGCTGCTGGCGCTTCACGAGCGTGCCGCGCTCGACAAGGATCCTGGTGACCCGTCCGGCAGCGTCGGACTTGATCTCATTGAACAGCTTCATTGCCTCGATCAGGCCAACCACTGCGCCGGCGCCGATCTCGTCGCCCTCCTGAAGATAGGGCCGCGCGCCTGGGGACGGCGAGGCGTACCACACCCCCGTCAGCGGAGCGGTAACGAAGCGCATCCCGGGGGCCGGCTCGCCGAACGTCGTGATTCCCGCGGCGACCGGAGCCGCGGCGGCAGGGATGACCGGGGCCGGGGCCGGTGGGCGTGCCAGGCGGACAAGGAGCTCACCGGACTCGACCTCCAGCTCGTCGAGCCCGCTCGCCTCGAAGACCGGAGCCAGCAGGTCGATTGCGGCGAGCACCTGGTCGGTTGGAGGGTTCATGCGTCGTAGCGCCGCAGGATCAGCGTTGCGTTGTGGCCGCCGAAGCCGAACGAGTTGGTCATGGCCGTGGCGATCGGCATGCGGCGCGCCACGTTCGGCACGTAGTCGAGGTCGCAGTCCGGATCGGGATTCTCGTAGTTGATCGTCGGCGGCAGGATCCCTTCCTGGTTGGCGCGGATGCAGGCGATGGCCTCGATACCACCTCCGGCGCCGAGCAGATGTCCCGTCATGCTCTTGGTGCTGCTCACCGGGATGGCGTAGGCGCGTTCGCCGAAGACGGTCTTGATGGCGGCCGTCTCGGCCCGATCGTTGGGCGCGGTGCTGGTGCCGTGTGCGTTGATGTAATCGACCTGGTCGGTGGTCATCCCGGCATCGGCCAGGGCGAGGCCCATGCTCGCCGCAGCGCCGCGGCCACCGGGAGCCGGCAGCGTGACGTGTGACGCATCATCGGTCGCCGCGTAGCCGATCAGCTCGGCATGGATCCGCGCCCCGCGCGCCTGTGCGTGGTCAAGCGCCTCGAGCAGGAGGACGCCGGCGCCATCGGCCATCACGAAGCCGTCCCGGTCGGCATCGAACGGGCGCGAGGCCCGCTGCGGTTCGTCGTTGCGCCTGGTCGACAGGGCCCGCATCGCCGCGAAGGCGGCGACCGGGATCTCGCCGATCCCCGCCTCGGCGCCCCCGGCGATCATCACGTCGGCGTCGCCACGACGGATGATGTTCAAGGCGTCGCCGATGGCGTGGTTGCTGCTGCTGCAGGCGCTGACGACCGCGTAATTCGGGCCGCGCGCGTTCGCGTAGATGGCCACGTAGCCAGCGCCCATGTCCGGGATCAGGGCGGTGACCAGGAACGGACCGATCCGCTCCACCCCCAGGTCATGGGCCTCGATGATGTCGCGGATCATGGTGTTGATCCCGCCGATCCCCGAGCCGATGATCACCCCCGTTCGCTCCGCCTCCGACTCTTCGACGATCGGGTTGGGCAGTCCGGCGTCGCGCAGCGCCTCCGCCGAAGCCGCCCACGCAAAGTGAACGTAGCGGTCGTTGCGGCGCACCTCCTTGCGCGGCATCACCTGGTCGGCGTCGAAGCCCTTCACCTCGCCGGCGATGCGGCTGTCGAGGCGCGACGGATCGAACGACCTGATCTGGTCGATCCCGCTCCGTCCGGCGATGAGTGACGCCCAGAAGGAGGGCACGTCGTTGCCGATCGGCGTGATTGCTCCCATCCCGGTCACCACCACGCGCCGGTCTCCGCGCTCGGCCGCGCTCGGCCGCGGCTTGCGCTCAGCCACCCGGGCGTCCACCGGCGATCGATTGATCGCGCGGGATGACGAAGCTGATGGTCGCCTCGACCGCGACCTCTCCGTTGACGGTCGCCACTGCCCGCGCGCGACCGAACATGCCGCGCAGCTTCTCGAGCTCCACGGTGAGCGTCAGCTGGTCGCCCGGCAGGACAGTGCGACGGAAGCGGCACTCGTCGATTCCCGCGAACATCGCCAGCTTGCCGTGATACTCCGGCAGCGACAGGACCGCCACCGCACCGGCCTGCGCCAGCGCCTCGACCATCAGCACGCCGGGCTTGATCGGGCGCTCCGGGAAGTGGCCGGTGAACTGCGGCTCATTGGCGGTCACGTTCTTGATGGCCACCACCCGCTTGCCCGGCTCGAGCTCCAGCACCCGGTCGATCAGCAGGAAGGGGTAGCGGTGCGGAATGATGCGCATGATGTCGGCCGCCTCGAGCGGCAGGGTCAGGTCCATCGGTCGCTGCGTCAACTCCATCTGGGTCAGCTGCTCCCGGCCACGAACGCTGCCGGGCCGACGCGGTCGAGGAGGTTGGTACTCACCGCACCATCCAGGAAGGCGGCGTTGTCGACGATGCCGCGATGGAAGGGCAGGTTCGTCTTCACCCCGCTGACGTGGAACTCGCCCAGGGCGCGCCGGGCCCGGGCGAGGGCGACCTCCCGCGTCTGGCCCCAGACGATCAGCTTGCCGAGCAGCGAGTCGTAGTACGGCGGCACCTCGTAGCCGGCGTACAGGTGGGTGTCGACCCGCACTCCGGGACCACCCGGCAGGCTCAGCTCGTCGATCGTCCCCGTCTGCGGCGCGAAGTTGTCACCCGGATCCTCCGCATTGATGCGGAACTCGATGGCGTGGCCGCGGATCTCGACCTGGTCCTGGGTGAGGGAGAGCTTCTCGCCGGCTGCCAGCCGGATCTGCTCGCCGATGATGTCGACCCCGGTCAGCATCTCGGTGACCGGGTGCTCGACCTGGATCCGGCAGTTGATCTCGATGAAGAAGAAGTTGCCCTCGCCATCGAGCAGGAACTCGAGCGTGCCCACGTTCTCGTAGCCGCTGGCAACGACCGCGCGCACTGCGAGGTCGCGCAGCCGCTCGCGGGCGTCATCGCTCATTGCGGGCGAAGGCGCTTCCTCGATGATCTTCTGGTGTCGCCGCTGAATGCTGCAGTCCCGCTCGCCGAGATGAATCCCGTGGCCGTGGCGGTCGACCAGGACCTGGACCTCGACATGGCGGCTTTCCTCGATCCACTTCTCGAAGTAGACGCTGTCGTCGCCAAACGCGGCCTGTGCCTCTGAGCGGCTCAGCGGCAGACTGGTCTCCATCTCGCGCGGGCTGCGCACCAGGCGCATGCCGAGCCCGCCGCCCCCGGCAGATGGCTTGAGCAGGACCGGGTAGCCGGCCTCCGCCGCCTGGTCGAGCGCTTCGCGGAGATCGCCCAGGATGCCCTGGCTGCCCGGCACCGTCGGCAACCCGTGGGCGGCCAGCATGCGGCGCACCGCGTACTTGCTGCCGAAGCGCTCGAGCACCTCGGCACGGGGGCCGATGAACTGCAGCTCGTGCGCCGCGCAGACCTCGGCGAAACCGGCATCCTCCGATAGGAAGCCGTAGCCGGGATGGACCGCATCGCAGCCGGTGATGAGGGCAGCCGACACCAGCGCCGGCTGGTTCAGGTAGCTCTTGCGGGCCTCGGCGGGACCGATGCAGATCGCCTCATCGGCCATGCGCACCGCCAGCGTCTCACGATCGGCCTCGCTATAGGCGACCACCGCCGGCAGGCCCAGGTCGCGGCAGGCTCGCAGGATGCGCACCGCGATCTCGCCGCGGTTGGCGATCAGGATCTTGTTGAACATCAGGCCGTCGCTCCGACCGGCGCGGCCAGGAGCGCGGAGACGGTCGCCTCCAGGCTCGCCTCGTCCGAGACGTTCAGGGTCCTCGCACCCGGCGCTATGCGGCGAACCATGCCGGTCAGGGCGCCGCCCGGGCCGCACTCGATGAACATGTCGACCCCGTCAGCAACCATCCGGCGCACGGCCCGAACCCACTCCACCGGGGAGCTGACCTGCCGGGCCAGCAGCGAGCGGATGCGGGACCCGTCGCGGACCGATTCGGCGGTGACGTTGCTTACCATGGGTGGATCAGCGTCGTGCCAGGTCACCTCCTCGAAGGCCGCCGCCAAGCGCTCGCCGACCGGTTCCATCATCGGCGAGTGAAACGGACCGGAGACGCGAAGCGCGATGGTCCGACGGGCACCGGCCGGCACCAGGGCGGTGCTGACGCGTTCGAGCGCGGCGGTCGAGCCGCTGATGACGACCTGGCGGGGGGCATTATCGTTGGCGAGCACCAGGTCGCCCCCGATTCCTGTCATCGCAACGGCATCGGCGACGGTCTCGCGCTCGAGGCCGATGACCGCCGTCATCCCGCCATCGAGGTCGGCGTCGGCCATCAATCGGCCGCGCAGCGCCACCAGTTGCAGCGCATCGTGGAAGGTGAGAACCCCGGCGGAGACGAGGGCCGCGTACTCCCCGACCGAGTGACCCGCCACCACTGCAGGGGCCAGCCGCTCTCCGCGATGGTTGCACGCCTCCTCGAGGGCGCGCAGGCAGGCAAGGGAGGTGGTGAACAGGCACGGCTGCGTCTGCCGCGTGTCGTTGAGGCCCTCTTCCGGTCCATACCAGCAGGTCGTCGACACCGACCAGCCCAGTGCAGCATCGGCTTCCGTAAAACAGGCTGCGGCGCTCGGCCAGGCGACCGCCAGGTCGCGCCCCATGCCGATCGACTGCGAGCCCTGAGAGGAGAAGAGGACGGCCAGGCTCATTCGGCCGGTTCCAGCTCGATCAACAGCTGGCCATACTCGACCGCCTCGCCGGCTTCCGTGACGAGATTTCGCACCAGGCCGCGACGCGGAGCGCGGACATCGTGGCGAACACCGAGCATCTCCACGTGGCCCAGCTCGTCGCCCTTGTCGACCTTGAGACCGGGGCCAAGCCCGTCGGCATACACGAAGAAGCCGACCGCCGGGGAGGCGATGCCATGGTGCGTCGGCCCGCTCGGCACGACCCCCACCCGGTCTGCGGGCAGCCCGGTGGCGCGCGGCAGGGTGACCGGTTCGACCGGCGCCGGCGCGCGGGCCACCCGAACCCGAAGCGATCCCTCGCGCACCTCGAGCTCTCCGAGCCCATAGCGCGCCAGACGCTCGCTGAGGCGTGGGATGAGATCTTCCGCGGCTCGCTTGACGTCCTGCAGGGGAGCCTCCGAATCGGTCATGCGCCTCCCTCGTCCCTGTCAGTGCCATCTTCGCCGCTTGGCCAGATCTCGCTCCAGCGCGGCCGGCGCGGGATGCCTGGCAGGTGCAGCAGGCGCCCGATACGGCGACGCAGCGAAGGCTCTTCCGGCCGTGCCCAGCGCGCCCCTTCCGTCTCGCGCACCAGGCCGATTCCGCGCAGACGAGCATAGCGGGTCGTGAGCAGAGCCTCCGTATCGAGCTGGCTGATGCGTCCCAGGGCGGCCAGCAGCGCGCGCTTCACCGCCGCCGCGGTGCCGGCGTGGTCGGTGTGGGCTCCCTCACCGGGCTCATCGATCACGGTGTCGATGACTCCGAGCTCGAGCTGCTCGGCGGCGGTCATGCGCATCGCCGCCGCGGCGACCGGCGCGGCCTCTGGCGAGCGCCACAGGATGGCGGCACAGCCCTCCGGCGAGATCACCGAGTAGACCGCGTTCTCCAGGGCCAGCACCGCGTCGCCGACGCCGATCGCCAGCGCGCCGCCGGACCCACCTTCGCCGAGGATGACGACCACGATCGGCACCTGCAGCCCGGTCATCAGCTTGATGCTGCTGGCGATCGCCTCTGCCTGGCCGCGTTCCTCCGCGTCGGGACCCGGGAATGCCCCTGCCGTGTCGAGGAAGGTGATCAGCGGCATCCCGAGCTTGTCGGCCAGCCGCATGAGGCGCTGCGCCTTGCGGAACCCCTCCGGGTGGGGTGAGCCGAAGTTGCGCAGGATGTTCGAATCGGTGTCGCTGCCCTTCTGGTGACCGATCAGCATGACCGCGCGACCCTCGAGCAGGGCCGGTCCACCGACGATCGCGGCATCGTCGCGAAACGAGCGGTCGCCATGCATCTCGAGGAAGTCATCGAAGATGCGCGGAATCAGGTCCAGGGTGCGCGGGCGCTGCGGGTGTCGCGCCAGCTGGACGCGGCGCCAGGCGGCCTCGACCGCCTCCGCCGTCGGCGGGGCCATCCGCTGCAGGGTTGTCTCGCTCACCGGCTCTCCTCCTCACCCGCGTCTGCATCGCGGCCAGGTGCCGGCTCGACCTCGATCCCGATCCGCTCGCTGACTGCATCCCCGAAACGCTCCGCGATCCCTGACAGGACGCCGATCGGTCCCCAGCCCCGCGCCTCGCCTGTTCCCTGCCAGCCATCCTCGACCGGGGCGACCGGCAACAGGCGCAGCGCCCGGGAAAGGACGGCACGCAGCTCGGCACGGGGAACCACCTGGTCGACGAAGCCATGCTCGAGCAGGAACTCCGCGGTCTGGAACCCCTCGGGCAGCTCCTCTCCGACCGTTCCGCTGGCCACGCGGGCGCCGGCAAAGCCGATCAACGCCTTCGGCTCAGCGAGGATCAGGTCTCCAAGCGATGCGAAGCTCGCGAGCACCCCGCCGGTCGTCGGATCGGTGAGCACGCTGACGAACGGCACGCCCGCCGCATCCAGCCGGGTGAGCGGGGCGGTCGTCTTGGCCAGCTGCAGCAGCGAGAGGGTCCCCTCCTGCATGCGCGCTCCGCCCGAGGCGCTGATGACGATGGCCGGGATTCGCTCGGCGAGCGCCGCCTCGAAGCAGCGGGCCACCTTCTCCCCGACCACGCTGCCCATGCTCCCGCCCATGAACCGAAAGTCGAAGATGCCGATCGCAACGGTCTGTCCATCGATCCGGCCGATACCCCACACCGCGGCATCGCGCAGACCAGTCTTGACCTGCGACGCCTCGAGCCGATCCGGGTACGGCTTCTGGTCGTGGAAACCGAGCGGGTCGCCCGACTCGAGGCCCGCATCTCGCTCGACGAAGCTGCCATCGTCGAGGAGCAGGTCGATCCGCTCGCCGATGCTCATTCGGAAGTGATGGGCGCACGTCGGGCAGACGCGCAGGTTCCGCTCCAGCTGACGGTTGAAGATCTGCGACTGGCAGTCCGGGCACATGGTCCAGGCGTCGGTCGGGGCGGCGCGGCGGCTGAACGGGAACTTGATCGGCATGGTGGGCGCTCAGGCCTCGTCCGGGGCCGATGACGAGCCGTGCCGACGAGATCCGCGCCACACGATCAGCGCGCTGACTCCCACGCCGACCGCAGCGGAGGAAAAGGCTCCGGTGAGCAGCAGCCGCGATGGATGGCGCAGCTCCTCGCGCGTGCGCAGGCCGATGGTCGCGATCGCCTGTGCGAGGCCGGGCGGTTCGATCAGACGAGCCGCCAGCCGTTCCTCGAAGCGCGCCGCCACGGGCAGCGGCGGGAGGGCGGCGTGGACCAGCGAGGCCGTCTCGACCAGCGGGCGAAGATCGGCCTCGACACCCGATCGGGCGCCGGCCAGCAAGTCGTCGAGCGCCCGATCGAGACGTTCGGCGCGGGTGCGTGTCGGCACGGGATCTCCTCCTGGCGGGGTGGCTCGGTGCAGCACCGCCCATCCTAGCCAACACCGCGGGGCGCCAGAACGTTACAGGTTGTGCTCCGCGGCAGGTCGCTCAGCTGCCCAGGCGGGACTCCAGATCGCGGAGCGCGCGGTGCAGCAGGACGCGTGCAGCGCCCTCCGACCGGTCCAGCACCTGGCCGATCTCCCGGGAGCTGAGCCCGTCGACGAAGCGCAGCAGGACGACCTGGCGGCGGTCGTCCGGAAGCTGACTGACCGCGCGCAGCACCCTGCGTAGCTCTTCGGCGCGACCGACGATGCCGGCCGGATCGGCGTTCGGGGCCGGATGGTCGAAGCTCGCGGGGAGCCGCTCGGTCCGTCGCCGGGCCCGGCTGCGTCGGGCGTTCGAGATGGTGTGATGCGCGATTCGGAAGAGCCACGCCCGGAAGCTGGCCCCTTCGTCCCGGAAGGCGGGCAGCGCGCGGAGGGCGGCCGTGAAGGTGCGTTCCGTGGCGTCTTCGGCGTCGTGGTGGTCGCCCAGCTGGTAGAACGCATAGCCGTAGACGCGGTCCAGATATCGGCGATACAGCACCGCGAAGGCGGCTCGATCGGCCTGTGCGGCGCGCACGTCCACCAGGTCCGGATCGCCGCCGTCGGCGGGGATCGGGAAGCGAGCCGGGATCGGGCGCTCGGCGGTCACCCGGTCACCCTCGTCAGCGGCGCATCCTGGACCCGCAGCACCTCGCCCACGGTCAGCGTCACGACCTCGGCGTCAACCTCGAGCAACAGCCCGCCGTCGTCGTCGAGGCCGATCGCCCGACCGGCCAGCGTCCGATCACCAAGGTCGACCTCGACCCGGCGGCCATCGAGCCACGAGTGCTGCCGCAGGCGTGGCACTGGCGAGCCTCCCTGCTGGAGGCGGCCGACTTCATCGTCGAGCGCGACCAGCAGCTCGCTGAGCAGCGCTACCCGGTCAACCGGGCCGCCGGCAAGCTCGGCGAGCGAGGTCGCCTGTTCGGCAATCTCATCCGGCATCTCGGCGCGGCGCCAGTTGGCGTTGATCCCGATCCCGATCACGGCTTCGGCGAGCCGCCCCTCCTCGAGCGCCGTCTCGATCAGCAGCCCGGCGACCTTGCGGCCCCCGTCGTCGACCAGGTCGTTCGGCCAGCGAATGGCCAGCTCCGCGCTTGGTGAGAAGAGAGAGCAGGCACGCAGGACGGCCAATGCGGCCGCCGCCCCGAGCAGGCCGCCACGGCGCGTGTCGATCTTCGGGCGCAGCGCGATGCTGACCATGAGGTTCATGCCCGGGGGCGACAACCAGGTGCGTCCTCGACGGCCGCGACCAGCGAGCTGTTCATCGGCGACCACCGCCAGCCCAACGCCGCCGGGCTCGACCAGGGCGGCACGAGCGCGGTCATTGGTCGAGCCGATCGCCGCGTGGAACTCGATGACACGCCCGATACGGCGAGCGGGATCGGCGGCGCGCGACCAGGCAGCAGGATCGGTCATCGCCGCATTATCGCGCCACGCGTCCAGATCGGCCTTCACAGGGGGCTGCCCTGTCGACGAGCCAGCTCGGCCAGGTGCTCCCATTCGTGCTCGGCGATACGGCGCGCCACCTTGCGCAGGGTGTACGGCTTGCTGCCCCTCACCCGCTGCGCTCCGAGCTCGGCATCGGTCAGCGAGGCGAGCCTCTGAGCGATGAGCAAGCGGACACGATCCGCCGCGGCAAGCAGCTCGGCTGCCGATCCGGTCGAGCGTTCCACTGCCGTGATCGCGGCCGATGCACCGGGGACCGCGCCAAAGAGGCTCGCCGGGTAGGCGGCGTGTGCCCCGATCACGTGCTGCACCATGCGGCGCAGCGGCCGGCCCTCGCCCCGCTCCGCGTCCAGCGAGGCGGAGCCCATGCCACGGAGCAGGCCGGCGTGCTCCTCGGCCATCCAGCGGACCCGCTGGAGCAGCGTCTTGACCTCGTCGCGCGTCATGGCACCCGCATCGGTCGGCAGAAAGAGCGATGGCGAGCCGCTGCCCAGGAACTCGCCTTCGGTCAGGTGGTCGACCAGGTCCAGCTCGATCGGCTCATCAGGGTCTGCCGCCACGCCGTGCCGCCGCAGGAAGGACCGGTAGGCGCGGATCGCCACCGAGGTCGCCTCGATCGCCTCCTCGGTGGTTGCCCCAACCGCCACACAGCCCAGCAGCGCCGGGACATGCACCATCGTCTTGCGATGGCGAGGTACGGACTCCGCGAACAGCTGGTAGGTGGTCATCGGTCCAACCATATCCCCTGCGCTACACTCGCCGTCCGATGAACGAGCCGGCCGCCCGCGAGCGCGTCTTCAGCGGGATTCAGCCCTCCGGCGCCTCGCACCTGGGCAACTACCTCGGGGCGCAGGTCAACTACGTGGCGCTCCAGGACCAGTACGAGGCGATCTACGCGATCGTCGACTACCACGCCCTGACGACCGTTCACGACGGGGCCACGATGCGGGACCTGACCCATGAGATGGTGCTCGACCTGCTGGCGGTCGGGCTTGATCCCGCGCGCTGCGCGCTGATTCGGCAATCGGACATGCCTGAGCATGCCGAGCTGGCCTGGATCTTCAACACCGTCGTCCCAGTTTCGTGGGTCGAGCGCACGCCGACGTACAAGGAGAAGCGCGATCAGGGGGTCGAGAACAGCATGGGGCTGCTCGACTACCCGGTCCTGCAGGCGGCCGACATCGTCATCTACAAGGCCTCGCGCGTGCCGATCGGCAAGGACCAGGCGACCCACCTCGAGCTCAGCCGCGAGATCGTGCGCGCCTTCAACCGCCGCTACGGGCCGATCCTTCCCGAGCCGCATGCGGTCTTCACCGATGCACCGGTGGTGCTGGGCATTGACGGCGTCCGCAAGATGAGCAAGAGCGCGGGCAACACGATCCCGATCTTCGCCGAGCCCGACGAGATCCGACGCCTGGTGATGAGCATGGTGACCGACCCACAGCGGATCAGGCGCACCGATCCGGGGCGCCCGGAGATCTGCAACGTCTGCCAGCTGCATCGGCATTTCGGTGGTGACTACCTGCAGATCCAGGATGGGGAGCGCACCGCGCGGACCGGGTGCGTGGACACCAAGAAGCTGCTCGCCGAGCGGATCATCGAGTTCTTCCGGCCGATGCGCGAGCAGCGGATCCGACTGGCGACCAGCCCCGACTACGTCGAACAGGTGCTCGCCGCCGGGGCGACCAAAGTTCGTCCGATTGCATTGGCGACGATGGCCGAAGTGCGCGCCGCTGCCGGCCTCGGGCCGCTGCTGGCAGCCAGCCGATGATCGATCCACGGCCGCTCGGCGGGATCGGCGCCCGCGAGCGTCGCTGGCTGCTCGTATTCCTGATCCTGGGGTCGGCCTACTTCGCGGTCCTGCTACTGCAGTGGACGTTGACCTTCCTGGGTGGATTCAGCCAGATCATGCTGGTCATCTTCCTCGCCTGGCTGCTGGCCTTCGTCATGTCGCCGGTCGCACGCTACCTCGATGAGCGGCTGCCGGTCTCGTGGGCGGGCGCGGTGGGGGTGGCCTACCTGGTCGCCCTGCTGGGCCTGGGCTTCGCGCTGTTCACAACAGGGGCAGCGATCACCCAGCAGGTGACCCAGGCGACCGCCGAGTTCCCCGACACCGCCCGCCAGATCGAGTCCACGCTGTCGTCCTACCAGTCCGCGCTGGGCCTCGACCGCTGGCAGATCGACATGGTCAGCCTCTTCCACAGTGCCCAGCAGCAGGTCGGCGACCTTGCCGGCGCGGTCTTCCGCGAGGCACAGGGGATTGCCGGAGCCACCCTGACCACGCTCGGCTCGCTCTTCCTGATTCTGATCCTGTCGCTCTACATGCTGATGGACAGCGATCGGATCCTGGCCAAGCTCAACCGGATGGTGCCCAGGCAGTACTCCGACGAGATGTCGATCCTCGAGCGCAGCGTCGCCCGGGCCTTCGGTGGCTTCCTGCGCGCGCAGCTGATTCTCGCCGTCATCCAGGCGGTGCTGGTGGCGGTCGTGGGCACCGTCTTCGGCATCCCCTACCTGTTCCTGGTGGGCACCCTCTCCGCACTGGCCATGCTGATCCCCTTCTTCGGCCCGCCGCTGGCCCTCATCCCGCCGATCGTGGCGGTCTGGATCTATCGACCCGATGCCTTCCTCCCGGCAACGATCATCCTGGTGGTGGTTCAGACGGTGCTCGTCAACTGGCTGCAGCCGCGCCTCATGCGCGGCGCCCTGGGGATGCACCCGATCCTCGTGCTGGTGGGCCTGCTGGTCGGCGCCCAGGTGGCCGGGGTGTGGGGTGCGCTCTTCGGCATCCCGGTGATCGCAGTAATGAATGTCTTCCTCAACCTGTTCGTGTGGAGCGAGATCCCCAATGCCGCCCTGCCCGAGGGCGAGCAGCTGGCCGATGTCGACGAAGGGACAATGGTCAAGGTCGCCAGGGAGCAGGTGTCCGACGAGACGCACCCGCACATCCACGTGCATCGCACGCTGCGGGCCGACGGGGAGACCGACGTCGACATCGTGGTCGACGAGGATGAGCCCTCCTAGATCTCGCGCAGCGCCAGGTGGCGCCGCCCCGCGGCGGTGCGCGCCTCGTCAACCGGCACGCCGAAGACCCGGCGCACCAGCTCCGGGGTGAGCACCTCGAGCGGCGGCCCATCGGCCACCACGCGACCCGCATCAAGCACGGCGACGCGCGGAGCGAAGGCGGCCGCCAGGTTCAGGTCATGCAGCACGGCAAGCACGGTGAGCCCGCGCTGGACCCGGAGCCGCCGGATCGCTCCCAGCAGGGCGACCTGGTGGGACAGATCCAGGTGCAGGGTCGGCTCATCGAGCAGCAGCAGCTCCGGCTCCTGGGCGAGCGCCATTGCCACCAGCAGTCGCTGGCGCTCGCCACCGGACAGCTCCTCCACCGGGCGATCGGCCAGATCGGCGGCGTCGGCATCGTTGAGTGCGCGCTCGACGGCTGCCTCGTCCTCGGCCGTCGAGCCGAACAGGCGCCGGGCATGCGGCGCCCGGCCCATCGCCACCAGCTCGGCCACGCGAAAGCCGCCGGGCAGCTCCAGCTGCTGCGGCAAGACCGCGACGCGTCGCGCCAACGCCTCACGACGCCAGGTCGCCACCGATCGACCGTCGAAGCTCACCTCGCCGGCACTGGGCAGCAGCGTGCCCGCGAAACAGCGCAGCAGGGTCGTCTTGCCGCTGCCATTGGTGCCCAGCAGCGCGACCAGCTCGCCACGCGCCAGCGACAGGTTCACCCCGTGCAGCACCTCGCGCCGGCGACCACCGGGAAGGGAGTACCCCGCCTCCAGGTTGCTTGCCGCTGCCAGGGTGGCGGTGGTCTGGCTGGTCTTCATGTGGCGCTCCCAGCCATCGTCTGCGAGCGACGCAGCAACCAGATGAAGAAGGGCGCGCCGAGCAAGGCGGTGACGATTCCCACCGGGATCCCGCCGGCCAGCCGCGCTCCCAGGTCGGCCAGGGTCAGCAGCGCCGCCCCGTACAGGACACTGGCCGGCAGCAGCAGGCGGTGATCGGGACCGGTCGCCAGGCGCAGCAGGTGCGGCACCACCAATCCCACGAAGCCGATGGTCCCCGAGATGGCGACCGCGGCCGAAGTCGCGAGGGTGGCCAGCAGGGTCAGCCGCAGCTTCTCGCGCTCGACGTCGATCCCCATGTGCATTGCCTGGGTGTCGCCCAGCAGGAGCAGGTTCAGGACGCGCCAGCGAACCAGCAGGCCGGCGAAGCTGATCAGCAGCAGCGGCACGGCGAAGGCCAGCTGTGGCCACGAGGCGCCCGCCAGGGAGCCCATCAGCCATCCGAAGATCGCCCCCAGGGCACGCCCCGAGCTGAACATCAGCAGCGCAGTGCCTGCCGCCAGGACCGACGATACCGCGTACCCGGTGAGCAGCAGGGTGACGACCGGGACGCGACCGCCAGCGCGCGCGACCCGGTAGACCAGCAGCACCGTGAGCAGCCCGCCGACGAATGCTGCCACCTGCACCACGCCGATGCCCAGCCAGGCGCTGCCGGCGCCGATCGCCAGGACGGGGAGCAGGACCGGTGCCAGGATCCCCAGGATCGCTCCCAGTGACGCTCCGGCCGCGGTGCCGATGATGTACGGATCAGCCATCGGGTTGCGCAGCAGGGCCTGGAAGACGGTGCCGGCCATGGCCAGGCCGCCGCCGACCAGCATGGAGGTCAGGACACGGGGCAGGCGCAGCTCGAAGATGATCGTCTCGGCGGTGGGAGTCCAGGTCTGCGTCAGCGGCAGGCCGAGCAGCCGATGACCGAGGATGGCGACCGTCTCCCCGATCCCCACCCCGACGCTGCCGAGCGTCACCGCCAGGCCGATCGCGAGAACCAGCAGCGCGGCGCCGCCCCCAAGGACCAGCCCGCTCCGGGTCAGCGACGGGCCGGATGCGAAGGTCCGGGAAGCGGCTGCCGCTCGCGCCATCGATCGGCCTAGCGAAACAGCTCGGGATGAATGGCGCGCGCCAGCGCCTCCAACCCGTCGATGATGCGCGGACCCGGACGCGTGATCAGCTGGTCATCGAGCATGACCACGATGCGGCTGTCACGGACCGCAGCGATCCCCGACCAACCGGGCCGCGAGGCGACGGCGGCCGGCGTGATCGAGGGGTCGTAGGCGGCGTCGCCGAGCAGGATCAGCTGCGGATCGGCGGTGATCAGCTCCTCGACCTGGATGGCGGTCGAGCGCGGGTCGCCGGTCACCGGCTCACCACCGGCCGTGGCGATCAGCGATTCGAGGAACGAGGAGGCCCCGGCGGTATAGATGAGGCCCTGGTAGACCCCCACCTCGTTGAAGGTCCGGGGCCGATCGACGCCGGCCACGGTGGCGGCCACGATCTGCTCCCTGGCGGTGAGCCCTGCCACCACGGCCGCTGCCTTCTCCTCGACGTGCAGGGCTCGGCCGACCAGCTTGATGTCGGCATAGACCTCGTGCAGGTCCTTCGGGTAGAGCACCACGACCGGGTAGCCGAGCACGACCAGCTGGTTGATGACGCTCGTCGGGGTCAACTCGTTGCCGGCGGCCAGGATCAGGTCCGGATCGGCGGCGACGACCTTCTCGACATCGACGGTGGCATTGGTTACGACCCTGGGCTTGGTGGTCGCCTCGGCGGGGTAGTTGTCGAAGTCGGTCACTCCGACCAGCCGGTCGCAGGCATCCAGCACGCAGGCGATCTCGGTGTTCGATGGCGCCAGGCTGACGATGCGCTGCGGTTCGGCCGGCAGCTTCACCGAGCGGCCGGCATCATCGGTCACGGTGAGCGGGTAGGGCGGCGGGCTGGCGCTCGGCATTGGCGAGCCGGTCCCGGCAGGCGTCGAGGCGCAGGCGGACGCGGCGAGGCACAGGAGAAGGAGGGAGACGAGAAGGCGGAACCGGGGAGCCATGGTGATGCCGTTCCCTTTCAGGCGAGGAAGCTGGACATCGCGTGCGGGCTGGCGACCTGACTCCCGAGCTCATCGCCGAGGCGGCGAACGAGGCGCGGATACAGTAGCGCGACTGTGCCGGCATCTCACCGGCTTCTCCATTGACCCGTGGTCCTTGCGGCCACGGCACCCGACGCGTTCTTCGATTGGTAAGTGACGCGATGGTATCAGAAGGCCCGCCGGCGACGTGGCGCGGGCGGGCCTCGGATGCGCGTCGAGCGGGTGCTCTAGGCGGGGACGCCCACCTCGGCACGACCGTACAGCGGGGTCTCCTTGGCGGCGTCGGAGAGCATCGGATCGAGCATCTTCTGGATGGCGAGCGTGTGCGAGCATCCGCCCGCGGCCTCGAAGAGGTGGCACTCGCAATGCCAGGCGTCGGCGTCGAGGGTGATAGTGTGCGGGCCGTTGTCGCCGTCGAAGCTCGCGGTCAGCTGCGAGATCTTCACGCGGTCAGGCTCGTGGGCGTAGCGCATCGCCTTCTCAACCTTGCCGATCATGCTCGATTGCACGTCGCGTACCTCCTCGGCGCCGGCACGCGGCGCCACATTACGGCGCCCGTCAGTCCGTCGACCTGGCGAGCCGCTCCTTCAACATCGCGAGCAGTGTAACCGGGGTCGGGTCGGTCTGGTAGAGGATCGCGAGATAGACGCTCACCAGGTCCCCGAGGGCGACGGAGGTGAGCACCCGGGCGAGGGGCGACGGTCCCTCGGCCCAGACCACGCTGCGGTTGGTGGCGCGCTCGCCGAGCAGCTCATTGACGACGGCGTAGCGGGCCTCGATCTGCGGAGCCTCGGTCGGGTCGCGTAGTTCGACCACGTAGACCGCGTCCGACAGCTCGCGCGGATTGAGGCTCCCCTCGATAGCATTGTGGTTTGCCTCCGGCATCGGCTCGAAGGCGGCCCAGGCCTTGCCGTTCTCGTTGAGCTGCGTCTTCCAGCGATGGGCCACCGGCGCCATGGCACCCGCAGCATAGATCACCGGTATGCGGCCGAAGATCGACCAGGCCAGCTGCTTGGCCGGGCTTGCCTCGGTCTCGACCGACGGGGCATTGCGCTCGAGCAGCGACTCGACCGCTTCGACGGCGGGGCCAAGCGGGTCGGGTTCGACCAGCAGGCCGATGCGTGCCAGCAGCTCGTGCAGCAGACCGAAGCCGAAGCCGATGGCGGCGCGCGGCTGGCCGGGCGACTCGTAGCGCAGCAGGGGCAGGCGTGAGGCGGCTGCCAGCTCCGCCAGGCGTCCACCGGTGCCGATCACCACTGGCCGCAGGCCGCGCCCCTGCGCCTCCGTGAAGGCGGAGACCGTCTCGACCGTCTCGCCGGAGTGACTGGCGGCGATCAGCAGCGTGCGGTCGCTGACCCATGCCGGCAGCCCGTAGTCGCGATGCACGACCAGCGGCACGCGCAGACGGTCGCCGGCGGCGCCCGCAACCAGCTCTGCGCCGATCGCCGAGCCGCCCATCGCCAGCACGCACACCGCGTCCACCTGGCCGAGCTCCGCCGGCAGCTTGGCGGCGGCGACCACGCGGCGCGAGAGCGCCAGCTGGCGCGGCAGCTCGCGCACCCGCCCGAGCATATCGGACCGATCGATCCGGCCCATGACCGCCGCGTCGTCGAGCGTGATCGCCTCGTCGAGCTGGGGTGGCGCCTGCTCGTCCCGGTCGGCCCCCGGCTCCTCGCGACGCCCTGGCTCGTCATCAGGGTGCCGGTAGCCGAAGAAGTCGCGGGCGTCGGTCATTGGCGCACCGCGCTCCCGGCGGCCGCCACGCGCCGCCCCTCCTCGAGCAGCGCCTCGACGTCCCCCGGCGAGCGCGCCTCGACGTAGATGCGCAGCAGCGCCTCGGTCCCCGAGAACCGGATCAGCAGCCACGACCCGTCGTCACGGTAGAACTTGAAGCCGTCGCCCGTGTCGAGCGCCTTGCGGCGCACCACCGACCGGCCGGCGAGTGCATCGGGCGCCTGGTCGCCCAGGCGGGCAAGCGTATCGGCCTTCACCCGGTCGTAGCCCTCGCGGGGGTAGCGGATGTCGATCCGGTCGTAATAGCTCGGGCCGGCCAGCGCCTGCAGCTCGGCCAGCACCTCCGAAGCCTGCTTCCCCTTCGACAGCCACAGGTCGAGCAGGAAGAGGCCCGACGCGATACCGTCGCGCTCGGGGATGTGCATCCCGAAGCCGAACCCGCCGGATTCCTCTCCGCCAATCACGGCATGGGTCTCGGTCATCTTCGGCCCCACGAACTTGAAGCCGACTCCGGTCTCGTAGGCCTGGGTGCCGTAGATCTCCGCCAGTCGCGGAGCCATCGAGGTGGTGGTCACCGTGTAGACCGCCGGACCGATCATCTTGCGCACGTCGAGGAGATACCAGTACAGGAGCCCATAGACCTGCAGCTGGTTGACGAAGACGCCCTGCTCGGTCGCCATCCCGACCCGATCGGCGTCGCCATCCAGGGCGATCCCGATATCCGCGCCCCAGCGAGGGATCTCCTCCAGCCACTCGTCGACATTCGGTCGAATCGGCTCCGGATTGACCCCGCCGAAGAACGGGTTGCGCTCGGCGTGCAGCTCCCGAACGGTGAGCCGATCGCCGTCCAGCAGGCGGCTCATCCAGCCCGCTCCCGAGCCGTACAGCGGCTCGACCAGGACCCGGCGGTCGGCGCGGCGGATGCGCTCCAGGTCCACGAGGCCGCCCAGCTGCTCGCGGAAGCGGGGATACGGATCGAAGCTTTCCACCAGGCCAGCGGCGACCGCGTCGTCGTACTCGCGCCGCGGCGGCAGCTCGTCCTCGGGGTGGCGATCCATGGTGGCCTCGATCGCTGCAAGCATCTCCGGGGCGCCGGCGCCCCCGGTATCGGCCTTCACCTTGAATCCATTGTCGGTCCACGGGTTGTGGCTGGCGGTGATCACGATCCCGGCCGCAGCATGCAGCTCGCGAGTGAAGAAGCTGCAGACCTGGGTGGGGACCGCATCGGGTGGCGTGAACGAGCGGATGCCGTGCGCGGCGAGCACTTCGACGCAGGCACGGGCAAAGTGCTCGGAGGCGAAGCGGCGGTCGTGGCAGACCACCACGCCGCGATCAGCGGTCCCCTGCTCGACCAGGTACTCGGCGACGCCGCGCGCGCAGCGGCGCACGTTATGGAAGGTGAAATCCTCCGCGATGGCGGCGCGCCAGCCGTCGGTTCCGAACTTGATCCTGGTCATGGGCACTCGTTCAGGGATGGTCGCCAGGCTATGGTAACGGCTGGCGTCGCTTCATCCTGCGGTCGGCCACCCGCTGCACCTGATCGAGCGTGGCCTGCAGCTCCGCCAGGCGCGGCTTTACCGACTCGCGGGGTGCGATCCGGATCTGCAACCCCTCCTCCACGCGCATCCTGCAGAACGGCAGTGGCACGATGTGGCGATCCCACCGTCCCTTCAGACGCCAGGTCGGGCGGACGGAGACGGCCCACGGCTGGATCGGTATCCCCGATTCGCGCCCAACTATCAGCACGCCGGGTTTGGCGACCCGGTAAGGCCCCAGCGGTCCGTCGCAGCTGACCACCAGGCTCTCTCCCTCACGGCCGATGCGGGCCATCTCCAGCGCCAGGCGGGCCGCCTCGGCGCGATTCCCCTCCTCGGGCAGCGCCACGACTCCGGAGCCCATCGCTTCAAGCATGGTGTTCATCACGATGCCGCGAAAGCCTCGCGTGCTGAAGCTGATGACCCGCTTGTTGTTGCGCAATCGGTAGGCGGCGGTGGCTGCCACCAGGTTCGATTCATGCCAGATGGCGAAGATGGCCTGGCCCTGGACGACCGGCGGCCCGGAGGTCCGCATGGTCCTGGCGACCAGGCCAAGGTAGAACGCCATCGCCCGACCGATCAGGCGGGCCAGCCACGCGTTCGGGATCGGATCCTCCTGGACGGCCGCCGGCCGCGCACCGGTGGGAGGGGCTGATCCGGCGTTCACCGACTAGAGATACCGATCGCCGGCCTTCTCGGCGATCTCGTCCAGCACCGGCTTGATCTCCTCCGCCCGGTCGCGAGCGCAGACCAGCAGCGCGTCCGGGGTGTCGACGATGATCACGTCGCGCAGGCCGACCGTCACCACCAGCCGGTCGCCGCCGTGCACCAGGACGCGCTCCGAGCCGCGGTCGAGGTGCTGGCCGGAGGCGACCAGGCTCGTTCCGGTCTGGGCCGAGAGGGCCTCCAGCAGGGCCGACCAGGAGCCGATATCACTCCACCCGGCATTGAGCGGAACGACCGCCATTCGCCCATCGGCCGCCGCCGGCTCGGCGATCCCGGTGTCGATGGCGATGGCGCCGATCGGTTCGAGCTCGCCGCGCACGTCGCTCATCCAGCCCGGCAGGCGTGGCAGCCCCGCGATCCGTTCGAGCGCCGCGGCCAGTTGCGGCTGGTACGTCTCCATTGCCTGGCGATAAGCGTATACCCGCCAGACGAAGACTCCCGCGTTCCACAGGTAGCCGCCGCGCTCGACCATGCCCGCGGCGCTGAGCGCGTCGGGCTTCTCGATGAAGCGCTCGACCATCGCCGAAGAGGCCGCTGGATGCAGCTGCTCCCCGACCTTGATGTAGCCGTACCCGGTCGCCGCATGGGTCGGTGTCACGCCCAGCGCCACCAGGTAGCCCCGCTCGGCGACCCGTGCCGCTTCCTGGAGCGCCTCGCTGAAGGCCGCTTCGTCCGCGACAAAGTGGTCGGCGGGCAGCACGAGCGCCACCTCGTCGCTCTCGCGCCGGGCGAGCACGGTGGCCAGGCCGGCCGCCACGGCCGTCGAGCGTGCGAGCGGCTCGCCGAGCACGTTATCCGCTGGAATGTGGGGGAGCTGCTCCTGCGTGGCGCGCACGTGCGCCTGCGAGGTGATGACGAAAATGTCATGCGGCTTCAGCAGGCCTCCCAGCCGGGCCACGCTCTGCTGCAGCAGGCTGGTGTCACCGGTGAGCGCGAGCAGCTGCTTCGGCGTGCGGCGCCGGGAGAGGGGCCACAGCCGGGTGCCGGAGCCGCCGGCCATCACGATCGCGAACATCAGCTCTCGCCCTCGATCGCGGCCCCGGTCTCGGCCTCAAGGCGCGCCCCGAGCTCCTGCGTGCGACGGTATGCGGCCCACACCGCGTCGGACAGAACGGTGCGCAGGCGGCCCTTCTCGAGCTCGTAGATGGCTGCGGCACTCGTTCCGCCGGGCGACGTCACCTCGTTGCGGAGCTGCGCCGGGTGAAGCTGCGATCGTGCCGCGAACTCGGCGCTGCCGACCAGGGTGGCCGCCACCAGGTCATGCGCCAGCTCGCGCGGAAAGCCCAGGTGCACGCCGGCATCGATCAGCGCCTCCATCACGGCGAACAGGTACGTCGGACCCGTCCCCGACAGGGCGGTGGCCATCGCCACGAACTCCTCGTCGGCCACCTGCTTCTCCTCGCCAAGGGCATGCAGCACCGCTCGCGCCAGGTCGCGGCCTCGGGCGGTGCACGCCTCTGATGCGGTCCACACGGCGATGCCGCGGCGGATCTGCGCCGGCGTGTTCGGCATGGCACGCACCACTGCGGCGTGCCCCAGGCCGTGGCTCAGCGTGCGCAGCGTGGCGCCGGCCACGATCGACAGGACCACCTGCTCCGCCTTCATCCGCGGGCGTATCTCGCGCATGACCGCGGCAAGCATCTGCGGCTTCACCGCCAGCACCACGATGTCGGCGCCGGCCACGGCATCGCCGTTGCGCGCCAGCAGCTGGATCCCGTAGCGCGCCTCGAGCGCCTCACGGCGATCACGGCGAGGATGGCTGGCGACCAGCTGGTCGTGCGGCAACCGGTCGGCGAGCAGGCCGGCGATCACCGCCTCGGCCATCACGCCGGCGCCGACGATCCCGACCCGCATCTGGCGCAGACCGCTCATCCGACCTCCTTCTCTTCGCCGCGCAGGTCACGCGCCGCCGCCACCTCGTCGGGTGACGCCTCCGAGCGCTCGAGCAGCTCGAGCGCGATCTGCGCCAGTCGGCGGGAAGTGGTCACCTCGCCGCGCTCCAGCTCGGCGCGCCCCATCCCCAGCGCCGCCAATCCCCGTTCGTGCTCCGCACCGATGTCCCTCGCCTCGCTGATGGCCTCGGCATAGTATCGGCGCGCGCTGGACGGATCGCCGCCGGCAGTTCGCACATCGCCGATCAGCCGCGCCGCTCGGACAGCGTCGAGATCCAGTCCGGCCTGCTCGAAATGCCACAGCGAACGGTGCCCCCACACGTCGGCCGGCCACCACGCCTCGGCTGCCATCGCCCGCTGCAGCGCTGCCTCGGCGGCCGCTCCGGCGGCGCGATGATCGGTCGCGCGCTCTGCCGCCAGGTAGCGCTGCGCCAGGTCGCCACGGCGGAGGGCGAGCGGCAGCGGCGGCAGGCCCCGCGGGCCGGTCACAACCGGCCGGCCGGCCAGGGCGCGCAGGCGACCGATCAGGACCGTCATCGAAGCTCCCAGCCGTCCGCCGCGGGGCGGATCACCCCAGCGGACCGGTGGCCGCGCGCCCGCTCGCACGCCGCGTGGGCTCAGGCCGGGCGCCCCGCCGCACCGCCGACGGCGGCAGCGTCCCGCAGCGCGGCCGCGCGGTCGGTCTGCTCCCAGGGCAGGTCGAGGTCGCTGCGACCGAAGTGGCCATAGGCCGCGGTGGCCCGATAGAGCGGCCGGCGCAGGTCAAGCGTGGCGATGATCGCGCCGGGGCGCAGATCGAAGCTGCGCTCGACGAGCGACACGAGCGCGGCGTCCGAGATGGCGCCGGTGCCGAAGGTCTGCAGATTGATGGCCAGCGGATGGGCAACCCCGATCGCGTAGGCCAGCTGCAGCTCGCAGCGGCGGGCGAGGCCGGCAGCGACGATGTTCTTGGCCACGTAGCGGGCCATGTACGCTCCAGAGCGGTCGACCTTGGTCGGATCCTTGCCGCTGAAGCTGCCGCCACCGTGGCGCGCCATGCCGCCGTAGGTGTCGACGATGATCTTCCGTCCCGACAGGCCCGAGTCGCCCATCGGTCCACCGATCACGAAGCGCCCGGTGGGATTCACCAGGTAGCGAGTTCGCTCATCGAGCAGCTCCGCCGGGATGGCGCCGCGAATGATCACCTCGCGCACCGCCTCCTCGAGGTCGGGCAGGGACACGTCGGGGTCGTGCTGCGTGCTGACCAGGACGGTGTGCACCCGCCGCGGACGGCCATCGGCGTCGTATTCGACCGTCACCTGGCTCTTGCCATCGGGTCGCAGGAAGGGCAGGGTGCCGGCCCTGCGCACCTCCGCCAGGCGTCGCGCCACCTGGTGCGCCAGCTGGATGGGCATCGGCATCAGCTCGGGGGTTTCGTCTGTGGCGTAGCCGAACATCATTCCCTGGTCGCCTGCCCCCAGCTCATCGGTTTCCAGGCCCTCCTTCGCCTCCTTCGCATGGTCGACGCCGAGCGCGATGTCGGGCGACTGCTCCTTGATGGCGGTGATCGCGCCGCAGGTCTCCCAGTCGAAGCCGAGCCGCGAGTCGTCGTAGCCGATGCGGCGCACAGTGTCGCGCACGATCCCCTGCACGTCGCAGTACGTCTGGGTGGTCATCTCGCCGAGCACGAAGACGAGCCCGGTGGTGGCCGCCACCTCGACCGCCACGCGGGACTGCGGATCGCGCGACAGGACGTCGTCAAGGACCGCATCGGCGACCGCATCGCACAGCTTGTCGGGGTGACCCTCGGTGACCGACTCCGAGGTGAACAGGGTGTGGCCGTCGGGAATGGACATCTGAGCGGCGAGTGTACCCGCTAGGATGCCGGCTAACCACGACGGCGAACCTCACGCCACACGGAGCCACACCGATGCCCACCCTGCGCCCCTTCCTCGCACTCCTGATCATCTCCGCCATCACCGTCGCCTGCAGTTCGCCGGCAGGCTCCAGCGGCCCAGGCGCCCAGACGTCATCGGGCGGCGCCCCGCCCGCTTCCAGCGCGCCGGTCGCCAGCACGAGTGGCGGCGGCGGAGGTGGAGGCGGAGCCAATGGCTCGCTCACCTACCAGATCAGCGGCGGCTACACCGCGTCCGGAGAGCTCCCCTTCATCCCGCTCGGCGTGAGCCTGTTCGACACCGGCCAGGGCGGCTGGGTGGCCTATTTCGGCGCCTCAACCGGCGGCGGCGCGATCATCCAGCTGAACACGAGCTCCAACTCGATCGCCAACTTCGGAGACGGGACCGTCGCGATCATCGGGACGGCAGCGACCGGCTGCACCTTCACCTTCGACAAGAACGACGCGAGCGGGTTCAAGGGCAAGGTCGAATGTCATGGGACGCAGGGGTTCAAGGTCGTTGACGCCTCGCCCGTGACGGTTGACTTCAGCGCAAGTTGGGACGCTCACCCCTAGGTTCGCCGACCGACGTCATGCCATCGCGACGCAGAACTCGCTGCCCTCCAGCGCCACCGTCATGCCGGGGTGGGGGCATCGGTCATCGGGCAGGCCTTGTCCAAGTGCCGAACCGGACAGATTCAGACCAGGGCCGCGCTATCGGGGCCACATGGGGCCGAAGCGGACAGATGCGGCTGTACACTTTCACAAGGCGCAATTTGCACCGGGTCCGGGCGGATAACGCGGCTGTCACCTGAATCTGTCCGATCGGGTCAGGTACCCGATTCCCAGGACTCGCTATAGGCCTTCTGCTCGGCGGTGAGCGGATCGACCTTGATCCCCATGGCGATCAGCTTAAGACGAGCCACCTCGCGATCGATGTCGCCGGGGATGTCGTAGACCTGCGGCGACAGCTCTGCGACGTGGGAGTGGAGCCATTCCAGGCCGAGCGCCTGGTTGGCGAAGCTCATGTCCATCACGATCGAAGGGTGCCCCTCGGCCGCGCCGAGGTTGACGAGGCGTCCATCGGCCAGCAGGTAGATGCGCCGGCCGTCGGCCATCAGGTATTCGCGGGTGAAGGGGCGGACCTCGCGGGACGAGACCGACTGCGCCTCCAGCGCGGGGATCTCGAACTCGTCGTTGAAATGGCCGGCGTTGGCCAGGATCGTCCCGTCGTGCATCTTCGGGAAGTGAGCGGCGCCCCATACGTTCAGGTTTCCGGTGGCGGCGATGAAGATCTCCCCCACCTCGGCCGCGACTGCCGCGTTGGTCACGTGGTAGCCGTCCATGGCGGCTTCTAGCGCGCGGATAGGGTCGACCTCCACTACGGTCACAATGCCGCCCATGCCGGCAGCCCGAGACGCGATCCCGCGACCGACCCAGCCGTAGCCGCCGATCACCACCTGCTTGCCGGCAAAGAGCACGTTGGTGGCGCGCAGGATCCCGTCGATGGCGCTCTGCCCGGTCCCGTAGCGGTTGTCGAAGAGGTGCTTGGTGAGCGCCTCGTTCACCGCCAGCACCGGGAAGCGCAGCTTGCCGGCCGCCGCCATGGCGCGCAGCCGGATGACGCCGGTGGTCGTCTCCTCGGTCCCGCCGACGACAGCGGGAAGCAGCTCGGTCCGGCGGGTGTGGAGCTCGGAAACCAGGTCGGCGCCATCGTCCATGGTCACCTGCGGCGCGTGGTCGAGCGCCGCTGCGATGTGCGCGTAATACGAGTCGCGGTCCTCGCCCTTGATGGCGTAGGTCGGGATCCCGTGGTGCACCATCAGCGAGGCGGCCACGTCGTCCTGGGTCGACAGCGGGTTGCTGCTGCACAGCACCGCATCGGCGCCGCCCGCCACCAGGGTGCGCATCAGGTTCGCCGTCTCGGCCGTGACGTGCAGGCAGGCGCTGATCCGCCAGCCGGCCAGCGGCTTCTCGCGCGCGAACCGCTCGCGGATGCCGGCAAGCACCGGCATCTGCCGATCAGCCCATTCGATCTTCAACGCCCCCGCATCGGCCAGGCCGATGTCGCGGATGTCGCCCTTCAGTGTTGGTCTCGTGGCCACGTGATTCGCATTGCCTCTCGTAACGGTCGCATCAACCCCCAGCCGCCTGAGCGGCGCCGCGCGAACCGTTCGGTCAGCCGGCAGTGCTCACGGTACCCCAGCCGCAGGTAGGCCGCGATCGCCGGCGCGTTCTCGGCGTACACGTTCAGCGCCACATCCGGCACGCGGTCGAGCAGCTCGGCCGTCACGCCGCTGGTCACCATCTTGGCGAGGTCGTGCCCCCGATAGTCGGTATGGGTCATCACGTTGCCGACCACGCCGATCCCCTCCCGCAGGTTGATGACGTGCGTCCCCGCGGCGCTCACCAGCCGGCCCGCGACGCGGACGCCGTAGTAGATGCCGTCGTCGAGGATCGTTTCAGGAAACCCGGCACGGAACCCAAGCTGGTAGAGCCGATTCAGCTCGTCGATGTCGGCCGCCACCAGGCGCTCGGCCGATCCGGCGAACGGCGAGAACGAGGCGCGGTCGACGACCATGCGCAGCAGCTCGGCGGGTCGCTCCAGCTGGTAGAGGTCGCCGATCGCCGCGTCGTGGGGTGGCGTGGAGAGCAGATACGCGTCCCGCGGCTTAATGACGCTCCCAAGGATCGTCCGGCAGCCGGCCGGGTCGCCCATCAGGAAGAGCGGCTGCGGAACGAGGCCGTCGAGGTGCATGGCCAGCGCCGCGGCCTGCCCGGCGCCGTCGAACGCCATCCCCCAACGAGCGTGGCCGCGGGTCGGCGAATCGAGATCTCCCAGGGCGTAGGCCGCGTAGCGCCGATCGGTGCGCAGGAAGGCCGCGATCTCGTCGCGGTCGCTCACCGATCTGGCGTGCAGCTCGGCGATCGGGAGGGCGGCCATCAATCTGTGTCCTCGGAGCCCGGCGGTCGATCGGCGCCTAGTAGGCGAGCAGGGTGTGGATCGCGAACTCGCCGAGCCTGGCGCGGCCTCCCAGGGCGGTCAGCTCGACCATGAACGACAGGCCGGCGATCTCGCCGCCCAGCCGGCGCACGAGCTCGATCGTGCCGAGCACCGTCCCACCGGTGGCCAGCAGGTCATCCACGATCAGAACCCGCTGTCCTGCGGTGATCGCGTCGCGATGAACCTCCAGGGTGGCGGTGCCGTACTCCAGGTCGTATTCGACCTCGATCGTCTCAGCCGGCAGCTTGCCCAGCTTGCGCACGGGGACGAAGCCGGCCCCCAGCCGATCCGCCAGCGGCGCGGCGAAGATGAATCCCCTCGACTCCATCCCGACCACGAGCTCGATGCGCTCGTCCCTGACCGCGTCGGCCATTCGGTCGATCACCTCGTGAAACGCGGCCGGATCACGAAGCAGGGTGGTGATGTCGTAGAACAGGATCCCCGGCTTCGGAAAATCGGGAACCTCCCGGATGAGGGCACGCAGGTCCTCGGCTGAGCTGACGGTCACGCGGTGGGGCACTCCTGGTGTGGGAAAGGGCGACTTTGAGTCTAGACCGATGGCGCCCGCCGCGGCAACGCCGCTAGCCCACGGCGAGCCGGCGCAGGACGGTCTGCAGCAGACCGCCGTTGCGGTAATAGGTCACATCGATCTCGCCGTCCAGGCGGGCCAGCGCACGGAAGGTGCGCTCCCGCCCGCGCTCGTCCTGAACGCTGACGGTCATCTCCTGCCGCGGCCGCAACCCTTCCGCGACGCCGCGGATCGTGAAGCGCTCCCGGCCGGTCAGCCCGAGCGTTGCGGCGCTTTCGCCGGGCAGGTACTGCAGGGGCAGGATCCCCATCCCCACCAGGTTCGACCGATGGATCCGCTCGTAGCTCTCCGCGATCACCGCCCGCACGCCGAGCAGCTGCGGCCCCTTGGCGGCCCAGTCGCGCGACGAGCCGGAGCCGTACTCCTTGCCCGCCAGCAGGACGAGCGGCGTCCCGCTGGTCTGGTAGCGTCCGGCCGCCTCGAAGATGCTCATTCGCTCGCCCGAGGGCAGGTGCACGGTGACGTTCCCCTCCGCGTCGGGGACGAGGAGGTTACGCAGACGGATGTTGGCGAAGGTGCCCCGGTTCATCACCTCGTGGTGGCCGCGCCGCGCCCCATAGGAGTTGAACTCGCGCGGCTCGACGCCATGCGCGATCAGCCACTCCCCCGCCGGGGAGCTGCGGGCGATGCTCCCCGCCGGGGAGATGTGGTCGGTCGTCACGCTGTCCCCGAGCATGGCCAGCACGCGCGCGTCCACCACGTCGCTGACTGGCGCCGGCTCCGCCTGCAGCCCGGCGAAGAACGGCGGCAGCGCCACGTAGGTGCTCGCCGGATCCCACGCGTAGCGATCGCCGGCTGGGACCGGCAGGGCACGCCAGCGGTCGTCCCCATCGAAGACCGAGGCGTAGCTGCGGGTGAAGATCTCGGATCGCACCTGCTCGGCGACCACGTCGGCGACCTCCGCCGCGGATGGCCACAGCTCGGCCATGAAGACCGGCCTGCCGTCGCGGTCGGTCCCCAGCGGCTGGGTGGTGAGATCAAGGTCGACCCGTCCGGCAAGCGCGAAGGCGACGACCAGCGGTGGCGAAGCGAGGTAGCTGGCGCGCGCCAGCGGATGGATGCGGCCTTCGAAGTTGCGGTTGCCCGACAGCACCGCCACCCCAACCAGGTCGTTCGCCTCGATTGCTGCGGCAATCGGGTCGGCGAGTGGGCCGGAATTGCCGATGCAGGTGGTGCAGCCGTACCCCACCAGGTTGAAGCCGAGCGCCTCGAGCGGCGCCATCAGGCCTGCGCCGGCCAGGTAGTCGGTGACCGCCCGCGAGCCGGGGGCGAGCGAGGTCTTGACCCACGGAGGCGTTCGCAGGCCGCGCGCCACCGCGTTTCGCGCGAGCAGGCCGGCGGCCACCATCACGCTCGGGTTCGAGGTGTTGGTGCACGAGGTGATGGCGGCGATGATCACCGACCCGGAGCGCAACTCGAAGCTGCCCCCGTTCATCTCAACCGACACCGGGGGGAATTCCGGCTGGAGATCTGCGTGATGCGAGGTCGTCGGCGCGATGCGCCGGTCCTCGACCGGCTCGTCGGCGTTGAAGGCTGGTGGATCGCTGGCAGGGAACGATGCCTCGCTGGCCTGGTCGACCAGCCGATGGACCTCCAGGCCGTTGCTGAAGGCCTCGCGGAACGAGCGGCGCAGGTCGGTGAGCGGGACACGGTCCTGCGGGCGCCGCGGTCCTGCGACCGATGGCTCGACGCTGCCCAGGTCCAGGCTGAGGGATTCGCTGAAGCGCGGCTCAACGGCGTCGTCGGTGCGGAAGAGGCCCTGCGCCCTGGCGTATGCCTCGACGCGGGCCACGGTCTCGGTGCTGCGGCCGGTCATGCGCAGGTAGCGCAGCGTCTCGGCGTCGATCGGGAAGAGGGTGGCGGTGGCACCGAATTCCGGCGACATGTTGCTGATGGTGGCCCAATCGGCCAGTCCGAGGCGCGAAAGCCCCGGCCCGTGGAACTCCACGAACTTGCCCACCACGCCATGCTTGCGCAGTATCTCGGTGACATACAGCACCAGGTCGGTGGCGGTGGCGCCGGATCGCATCTCACCGTCGAGGCGGAAGCCGACGACCACCGGCATCGGCTGATAGAGCGGCTGACCCAGCAGGGCCGCCTCGGCCTCGATGCCGCCCGCGCCCCAGCCAACCACGCCGAGGCCGTTGATCATGGTGGTGTGGGAATCGGTCCCGACCAGGGTGTCGGGGAAGGCGACCAGCTCACGCTGCTGGTCGAGGCGGGCGGTGACCACGTCGGCCAGGAACTCGAGGTTGACCTGGTGCACGATGCCGGTCCCCGGCGGCACCACCCGGAAGTTGTCGAACGCCTGCTGGGCCCAGCGCAGGAGGGCGTAGCGCTCGCCGTTGCGCTCGTACTCGCGCGCCACGTTGCCGGCGAAGGCCAGGTCGGAGCCGAAGAGGTCGACCTGCACGCTGTGGTCGATCACCAGGTCGACCGGGACCAGCGGATTGACGCGTGCCGGATCGCCGCCCATCGCGGCCACCGCATCGCGCATTGCGGCGAGGTCGACGACGCACGGGACGCCCGTGAAGTCCTGCAGGATGACGCGGGCCGGCATGAAGGGCAGCTCATACTCGGCGGGCTGCGTCGGGTCCCAGCTGGCGAGGGCGCGCACATCCTCGGCGGTTACCAGCCCCGAGCCGCTCGCCGCGTGGCGGAGCATGTTCTCAAGCAGCACCTTGACGGTGTAGGGCATCCGATCGAGATCCGGCACGCCGGCCGCGGCCAGGCGGTAGTAGACATACGACCGATCGCCGACGAGCAGCACCGCACGGGCATCAGCTGGATCGATGAGGGGTGGTCGGGTGGACACGGGACGCGCCTCCTTCGTCATCCGCGCTCGCATCTTCGAGCGCGGTATCAGAGCGGTCGGCGCCG
>JANMPX010000008.1:0-5795 GCA_031370085.1 Chloroflexota bacterium
CCCCGATCGCCGCCCTCAGGACCGAGATCAATCACCCAATCACTACAGCGAATCACGTCGAGATTATGTTCGATCGTTAGGACCGTGTTGCCTTTATCGACTAGCCGCTGCACCACATCAAGAAGTTTGTGAACATCGTAGAACGACAGTCCGGTCGTCGGTTCGTCGATTAAATAAAGCGTTTTTCCGGTCGCTCGCCGGGAGAGTTCAGAGGCGAGTTTGACCCGTTGGGCTTCTCCGCCGGATAGAGTCGGCGCAGGTTGCCCAATTTTCATATAGCCCAACCCCACATCAAACAACGTCTTGAGTCTCGCGTGAGCCTGAGGAATATTCTCAAAGAACGCGCAGGCGGCTTCCACGGTCATGTCCAGGACATCCGAGATGGACTTGCCCTTGAAAAGGACCTCGAGCGTTTCCTTGTTGTACCGCCGGCCCTCGCAGACCTCGCACTGGACGTAGACATCGGGCAGGAAGTGCATCTCGATCTGCACGATGCCGGCACCCTCGCAGGCCTCGCAGCGACCCCCCTTCACGTTGAAGCTGAATCGCCCCGGCGCGTAGCCGCGCAGGCGCGCCTCGGGGACAGCCGCGAGCAGCTCCCGGAGCGGAGCCCACAGGCCGGTGTAAGTGGCCGGATTCGAGCGCGGGGTGCGGCCGATCGGGCTCTGGTCGATCTCGATCACCTTGTCGATCTGCTCGATCCCCTCGATCGCGTCATGGGCACCGGGTCGATCGCGCGCCCGCCAGATGGCGGCCGCCAGCGCCGGATACAGGATCTGGGTCACCAGGCTCGATTTGCCGGAGCCGCTGACGCCGGTGACGGCCACGAAGCGGCCCAGCGGGAAGGCCACGTCGATCCCGCGCAGGTTGTTCTCGCGGGCTCCCCGGACGGTGAGCCAGCGCCCGCTGCCGGCTCGGCGACGCGTCGGGACCGGGACCGACCGGTCGCCACGCAGGTAGGCCGCCGTGATCGAGGCGTCGTTGCGCAGCAGGTCCTCCAGCGAGCCCGAGTGGATCAGCTCGCCGCCGTGCTCGCCGGCCCCGGGGCCGATGTCGATCACCCAGTCGGCCGCACGGATGGTCTCCTCGTCGTGCTCGACCACGATCAACGTGTTGCCGAGGTCGCGGAGCCGAACCAGGGTGGCGATCAGCCGGTCGTTGTCGCGCTGATGCAGCCCGATCGACGGCTCGTCGAGGATGTAGAGGACCCCCATCAGGCTCGAGCCGATCTGCGTCGCCAACCGGATGCGCTGCGCTTCGCCCCCCGACAGCGATCCACTGGCCCGGTCGAGGGTCAGGTAGTCGAGCCCCACGTCGACCAGGAAGCCAAGGCGCGCGCGGATCTCCTTGAGGACCTGTCGGGCGATCTGGTTCTCGCGGTCGGTCAGCAGCTCGGAGAGCTGCCCGTACCAGGCCAGCGCCTCGGTCACCGAGAGTCGCGTTGTCTCGATCACGTTGCGCCCGCCGACGGTGACCGACAGCGACTCCGGCTTGAGGCGCATCCCGCCGCAGGTCGGGCAGGGACGCGTGGTCATGTAGCGCTCGATCTCGGTCTTGATCATCTCCGAGCCGGTCTCGCGGTAGCGCCGCTCGAGGTTCGGCACCACCCCTTCAAAGGTGGTGTTGAAGGTGTGCTCATTCCCCTGGCGCGAGCGGTATTTGACCGCGACCCGCTCACCGCCGTTCCCGTACAGCAGGATCTGCCGCGCCTCGTCGGACAGTTCGCCGACCGGCGCGTCGGTGGCGAAGCCGTAGCGCTCCGCCACCGCGTCAAGGATCGTGCCGAACCACGAGGCGGTCGCCACCATCCGCCGCCACGGCACGACCGCCCCATCGCCGATCGAAAGCTGCGCATTCGGCATCACCATCTCCGGGTCGATCTCCAGGCGACTGCCGAGGCCGGTGCAGCTCGGGCAGGCGCCGTGGGGGGAGTTGAAGCTGAAGTTCCGTGGGGCCGGCTCCTCGAAGCTGCCGCCGTGCTCGGGACAGGCGTAGCGCTCGCTGAAGAGCCGATCCGATCCCTTCGGCCCATCGTCGGGCAGATGGACCAGGAGCGTGCCGTCCGACATCCGCAGGGCGGTCTCGATCGAGTCGGCCATGCGCGACGCGTCGGGTCGGAGGCCGTCGGGATCGTCAGTTGAGCCGGCGCGCACCGCCAGCCGGTCGACCACCACCTCGATCGAATGCCTGACCTTCTTCTCGAGGGTGATCGGGTCATCCAGGTCGAGCAGCTCGCCGTCGACCCGCACGCGCACGAAGCCGGCCGACTTCGCGCCGGCCAGCAGCTTCTCGTGCTCGCCCTTGCGGTCGCGAACCAGCGGGGCGAGGAGCATGAGGCGGGTCCCTTCGGGGAGCGCGTAGAGCTGATCCACGATCTGCTCTACCGTCTGACGCGCGATCTCGCGACCGCAGACGGGGCAGTGCATGCGACCGATCCGCGCGAACAGGAGGCGCAGGTAGTCGTAGATCTCGGTGACCGTGCCGACCGTCGAGCGCGGGTTCCGCGAGGCACCCTTCTGGTCGATGCTGATCGCCGGGCTGAGCCCGTCGATCTGGTCGACATCGGGCTTCTCCATCTGCCCCAGGAACTGCCGAGCATAGGCCGACAGCGACTCGACGTAGCGGCGCTGCCCCTCCGCGTAAATGGTGTCGAAGGCGAGGCTGCTCTTGCCGCTCCCCGACAGCCCGGTGATGACGATGAGCCGATCACGAGGCATGTCGACGTCAATGTTCTTGAGGTTGTGCTCGCGCGCGCCGCGCACCACGATCCGGTCGGAGGGCATCGGCTCGAATGATATCAGATTGATGTGAACGTCCGTTCGGTTTCCTAGCGCAGCAACCCGCTGTAGGTGCTCACCACGAAGGTAGTCCGGCAACGATCCACCCGGTCGGGGACGCAACCTGCCGCGGCGGGATCGTCGAAATGGCCCACGAAGACAAGCTGCTCGAGACGCAGGTTCGGACCCCCCGGTTGCGCGCGCGACGGAAACGGCCCGCCGGTCGGCGCCGCCAGCCGCATCCCGTCGCGCAACAGCTCGGCCTGCGTGATGTCTTCCGGTGGTTGGGCGGGTAGCAGGACCCGCAGCGGGCAGTCGCGCTGCAGCCACGCGACCGAGGCGTCGGCTCCACCGTCGTCGCCCACGCAGTCGCCCGACAGCTCGGCGTACCAGCCCACGATCCGCAGCTCCGCGGTCCCGTGGCGAACGGCCTGGTTCCCGTCTCGCAGCACGTCGCCGACCTGCAGCCGCTCCAGGTCCGGGTTGACGCCGCCCAGCGAGCCGATCACCAACATGAAGAAGACGAAGGCACCGAGCGCAGCCACCAGGGCGAGCCCGATCCGGGCCTCCCGGTTCATGGCACCGCCTCCAGCCCCTGCCAGGCGTCGGTCAACAGCTCGATCCCCCGCCTCCATAGCTCGACCCGGGCCGGGTCATTCAGCCAGGTGGACGCCCCCGACGGATGCGGTAGGGCCAGGACCGATGCGCCCGGCGCCTTCCCCCAGCAGAGCTGCCTCCCGACCAGGTCGTCCAGGCGCGCCTGGGGTCCGAATGCGTAGCGATGCGCCAATCCGCCCACCAGGACGATCAGCCGCGGGCCCAGCAGCCGTACCTCCTCGTCGAGGTACGGCGACCAACGGGCAATCTCCGTCCTTGACGGCGCCGAGTCGACCGATGCCCCCGGCTTGCGGCCGGGATAGCACTTGCCGATGGAGGTGACGTACAGCCGTTCACGGAAATCCGCGATCGTGATCCCGGCCAGCGCCAGCCAGCCGGTGAGGCGCCGGCCCGCATCATGAGCGAAGGGCAGGCCGGTCTCGATCTCGCGCCATCCCGGCGCCTGCCCGATCAGCATCGCCTGCTCGCTCCCGTCTCCGGAGAGCACCGGGGCAACGTCGCCATCGCAGCGCGGCATCGCGTCCTGCACGGCGCGCAGCGCCGACCCTGGCTCTGCCCGACGTGGTGGAGGCAATGGCCACTCTCCAGCGTGGCGCACCCGCCGCGGAGCCGCGCCTGCGAGTGCCGGTGTGAGCGGGTCGCTCAAGGAAGGCCCTGGCGCAGCCGGTCGGCCACGCGCAGGTCGTCGGCGATCGCCACGCGCAAAATCCGCCGCACTCCTTCCGCGGTCGGTCCGGCCGCCTCCAGGGCAGCCGTCAAGCTGTCCCGTGCAGCGTAGAGCCGGTCGAGCGAGTCGCCCTCGGGCGGACGCACCGGCTGTCCCAGCTCCCCCGCGAATGCCGCGTCCTGGCGTTCCAGCGCCTCAATCAGCGCGCTCGCGTCGACGGCGGAGTCGATGGCATCGGCGAGCTCCTCGCGCGCCAGCTCGAGCCAGCGCAGGTAGCGCGCGAACTCCTCGTCTGACGGCGGCAGCTCGTCCAGGCTGAAGGCGGCGCGGCCCGACGGCCCGGAGGCCATTCGCTCGACCTCGTACCAGTTGTCCCCGACGAACTCGGGTGCCTTCTCCCCGCGACTGTGCAACCAGGCGCCGAACTCGGCCACGCGGCGCGGCATCGCGGCCGCAGCGGCGTCGGGATCGGCCGCAAACACCGCGCAGCCGGGCAGTTCCGCGGCGTAGGCCGCCGACGTTGCGCCAGCGTCGGCCCCGGTCTCCACGAAGATCGCGTGGGGCATCGTGCCGGCCATCGGTCGCCCGCTACGGTCGACGACGGCGGGGAGGACGACGCCGAGAGCCCGCCGCGATGATGTTCGGCCGCGCCGCCGTGCTGAAGACCTCGTGGTGCCCGCGGCGCGGTGCGTCGCCGTCGAACTCCCCCGCCTCGACGGCGGCCGCGTACACGTCGGCAGGGATGCTGCCCGGGGCGGCGGCCAGCTCCTCGCGCAGCCGCCGCAGCTGCAGGATCTCGTCGCGCAGGGCCGCGGCGCGCTCGAACTCCAGGTTGCGGGCCGCTTCCTTCATCTGCGCCTCAAGGCGCCCCATCATGGCGGCCAGCTCCTCCGGCTCTCGGCCGGTCACGTTCAGCTGAGCCCGCTCCTCGGCGACCCGGCGCAACCCGTCGTTGATGTCGCGAATAGCCTTGGTGACCGTCTCGGGGATGATCCCGTGCGCTTCGTTGTAGGCCACCTGGCGGGCGCGGCGGCGGTTCGTCTCATCGATCGCGGCGCGCATCGAATCGGTCATCCGATCCGCGTACATCACCACGTGGCCGCCAACGTTGCGGGCGGCTCTGCCGATGACCTGGATCAGCGATCCGCCGGAGCGCAGGAAGCCCTCCTTGTCGGCATCCATGATCGCCACCAGGGTCACCTCCGGCAGGTCAAGCCCCTCGCGCAGCAGGTTGATGCCGACCAGCACGTCGTAGATCCCGAGCCGCAGGTCGCGCAGGATCTCGACCCGCTCGAGGGTGTCGACCTCGCTGTGCAGCCACTGGACCTTGATTCCCAGCTCGGCCAGGTAGTCGGCCAGGTCCTCGGCCATCTTCTTGGTGAGCGTGGTGACCAGCGCGCGTTCACCTCGCTCCACGGTCTCCCGGATCTCGCCGATCAGGTCGTCGATCTGGCCGGCGGTCGGGCGGACCGCGATCTGCGGATCGACCACGCCGGTTGGCCGAACGAACTGCTCGGCGACCCGCTGCGCACGCTCCGTCTCGTACGGGCCGGGCGTGGCGATCATGTTGACCACCTGGTTGTGGTGGTCTTCCCACTCCTCGAAGGTCAGCGGCCGGTTGTCGAGGGCCGACGGCAGGCGGAACCCGAAGTCGACCAGGATCTCCTTGCGGGTCCGGTCGTTCTTGTACATGCCGTGGACCTGCGGCACGGTGTTGTGGCTCTCGTCGACGA
>JANMPX010000037.1:0-17341 GCA_031370085.1 Chloroflexota bacterium
GAGAAGCCGAGCAAACCCAAGGGTCCATCGCGAGTGGTTGTAACCGCGCTCATTGGAAAGCGCGCCTTGTGGCCGTAACCATCGTCATCGGCCCGCTGGTGTATGCGTATCGACGGCAGCCGGCCGCGAAGCTGTCAGCAGAGTAGGCCGCGGCTCGGCACGTGGAGGAGGCGGACCTGTGGGCCTCTCGGACCGAGACCCCCAGCGGCTGAGATGATGCGCGAGGTCTATGCGCAAGTAAAGGCTACTGGCCAAGCCTTCGTGGCCGCCCATCGGAGTCCGGACGCCGTCGAACTCGGCCTCATTGTGGCGCTGCCCGAGAGAGTCTCGGGTGAACGATTGGCGTCCCCGGCAGGTGTCGTGGCCGTCCTAACAACCGTACCCATTGTAGGCCGACACGAGTTGGAGTTGGAACCTCAGTCGGCCTGACCGGCCGTCAGGCTGGGACCCTGAGGTGGGAGGACGCCACTGCGGGAAAGTTCCGTGGCCAGAACCACCATCTGCTCGGGCAGCCGGTTGCTCTTCTACCAACAAAGCGACGTGTCGCCCTCGGGGCCGATCGTGATCGTGTACCCGCCATGCCTCAACGTGACATCGACCGCCTTCGGCCAGCTGGATCGCTCCCGCAGCTACGCGGGCGCCGCCCGCCCGCGATCACCCTGGCTATCCGCCTCGGCTCAGGCCGATTCCGAACTGCGCGATGGTTACGGCCACAAGGCGCGCTTTCCAATGAGCGCGGTTACAACCACTCGCGATGGACCCTTGGGTTTGCTCGGCTTCTCGGCGCCACCGAGAACCATCAGCATCCAGCAAGCACCCAAGCCGGCCTGCTACGGTCACGCCCGTAGCATGGAGCGTCAGGTCGGTCGGATCGTTCTCAAGATAGGATGCTATTACATGGTTGGAATATGGCGCGCAGCCCTCGCTCTCCTTCGGTTGGCCGCCAGCCTATTGGCGGCCAACCGCTCGCGTCTGGTCGTCCTGGTGGCTGGGTCCACGGCCGTCGCCCTGGCGGCATCGTCCATCGCCATCGCCTCGGTCGTCAGCTTCGCCACCGTGCGCCAGACGGTGGCTGCGGGGTGGCGCGGGCCGTACGACATTCTCGTCCGCCCGGCAGACGCTCCCACGCTGTCTCTGGACGAATTGCGAGTCGTGCCCATCAACTACCTGGGGAGCCGAACGAGCGGCATCACGCGCGACGACTGGCAGCGCATTCTCGCGATCCCCGGCGTGGAGGTCGCCGCTCCGGTCGCGTCGCTGGGTTGGATCAAGCCGGACGACGCAACCGTGGAAGTGGCGCTCCGGCAGCCGGCCGCCGACGAGATCCTGCGAATCGACATCGAGACCACCCTGACAGGTCAACGGCTGGTGTCCACGGCTTTCGTCGCCATCGATCCCGCCACGGGCTTCCCGAGTCTTTTCGCAGGCGGCAACGATACAGCCGTCGGGGGCGGATCGCTCCAGGTTACGGTCGGTCTCCTTCCCTCTGCCTGGGGCCTGGTAGTCGGAATCGACCCGATCGAGGAGAACAAGCTCGTCGGCTTGGAGAGTTACGTCATCGACAGTTACCTCGATCGCGGCGTGGGCCACGTTCAGGACGAGGCGTTTGGTGCACCGGCGGTCGCCGTACCCGTCATCACGGCCGGCGGGCAGGCGCTGCCTGGCACGGCTTCCGTCACCGTTCACCGATTGACAGGCGTCGATCCCGTGGCCATCGCGGAGGCTATCGCGCAGCGGAACGCCGATGCCCTGAAGGAGAACCGGTCGTTCCTCACGGCGGATGAGATGTTGGCTCTCATCGAGCAGCAAACAGCCGGCGCTCGGGCGGAGGCGCTGGTGTCGGTCAGCAGACCGCTGAGTGAGCTTGTCGAGCCCTTGCGCAGTTCCTCGGTCAGGGTCGACGAGGCCGGGAACTTCGACCGAACCGGGGAGGGTGGTTTTGGCGCGGCGTTCGGGCGAAATGCGGTTCTGATCCCCGAGCCGGCGCCGTATCAAGTGATGGATGGGCAGGGCCTCCGATTGCAGGCGAAGGGCTCATGGAGCGAGGATGTCGCGCCGGCCATCGCCGCCATCCAGCCGCCGAATTTCGTCGACCTTGGAACCGACCTAGGAGGCACGCTCAAGATCGACGATCCCATCTTCCGACCGCTGCGCGTCGAGCAGCCACCGCTGTTCGTACTGCAGGCGATCGGCACGTACGATCTCCAGCGCCTGAGTGCGCTGTACAACACTGTGGTCAATTACGCCCCCCTGGGGATCTATGCGGACGTACCGCGACGTCTGATCGAGACGCCGGACGGCCGAGCGGTCGACGAGCTCCTGCCCACCTCCCTCAATCCTGGCGGGCTCAACCCGCTGCCTCCCGTCGGGCTCACCAATCTGGAGGCCGTCGAGGCGCTGCGTGGCGCTCACTTCATCGACGCGGTTCGCGTGCGTGTGGCAGGCATCGCCGGCTACTCGCCGGCCGCGGTCCAGAAGATCGAGGACGTGGCGGCGGCCATCTCCGCACGCACGGGGCTGGACGTGGTCGTCGTGGCTGGGTCCTCTCCGGTTGACCTCCAGGTGCAGGTTCCCGGGCTCGGGACCATCGCCGAACGCTGGACGACGCTCGGCGAGGCACCACGCATCGAGAGCGCGGTGGGCGGCTTCTCGGGGATTCTGTTGTGGGCAGCCGCCCTCGTGGTTGGTCTCTATCTGCTGACCTTCGGACTGTTCCTGGTGGGAGACCAGGCTGCTGAGCTTGGTGTGCTTCGCCTCATCGGCTGGCGAAGGCGAGACGCAGCTGCGCTGTTGGTGTCCCAGGCAGCCGTGCTCGGTATCGTCGCCGGTGTGGTCGGCTGCCTGCTGACCCTCCTGGTGGCGAAGGCCATGACACTCGAGGTCTCGCCCGCCGCCCTGGCCGCGGTCGGCATCGGCTCGGTCCTCGCCCACCTGGCCGCGGCCGGCGTTGTTGGCGCCTGGGTTCTCCGGCGGAGGGCGAGCGACTCGCTGCGCGGCACGCCCACGCATGCGATCAGCTACCTCCATCCACGCGGAACGCTGTCACTGGCCGTCGCGAACGCGCTCGACTCCCGGATTCGGATGATCGCCCTGACCGTGGCCCTGGCGCTGGCCGTTACCCTGGCAGTCTTCGTGATTGGGCTGCAGGTTGGGCTTCAGGGCCGGCTGCGCACGACACTGCTAGGCCAGCTCGTCGCCGTTCGGGTGGGGCCATACCACGTGTTGGCCGCGGCGGGCGCCATGTTCGCCGCGGGGGCGATGGCGACCGACAGCGCGGTCCTGGCGGTCGAGCGCCGGTTGGCGTTGCTCGGTCTGCTGCGTGCCGTCGGCTGGCGAGCCCGGGAGCTGCATCGCCTGATCCGCTTTGAGGTCGGCGTCCCGGCCACACTCGGGGGCGTGCTCGCCGCTGGCGCGACCGTCGTGTCGCTCGCGGCGTTCGACGTGCCGCCGCTCGCCGTGATCCTGCTCGCGATCATTGCGCTGCTCGTCGCCCTCGGAGTCGGCATCCTGGCGTCCCAGCCGGCCGCCGAACTCGCGACCAGGGTCTCTCCCGGAGTGGCCCTGCGCGCCGAAGGGGCCTCGGCGATGGTGCCTGGCTTCACCGGTCGGGCCGCGCTGATCTCGGTCGGCACCTTCGCGACGCTGGCAGTTGCCGCGAGCATCGCGTGGGGCGTCATCCAGCCGCCAGGTATCCCGCCCGGGGCCGTGGTGCCGGCCATCACCCCCGTGCCGCCGAGCCAGAGCGAGGCACGAGTGAGGGAGGACATCGCCACCATCGCCGCGCAGCCGGACCGGCGGGTCGGGACGGAGGCGCTGAGCGCCGCGCAAGCATTCGTCAGGCGACGCCTGGAGGAGGCCGGCTATCGGGTATCCGAATTACGGTTCCTGGCACGGACGCCGATGCTCATGGACCGCCAGGGATCCCGCATCGACCCCGAACAAGAGCTGTCCAGCCTCTTTGCGGTGTCCCTCGCTTACGATCTGGCGATTCCGGAAAGCGGGGAAGTGAGCTTCCGTGACTTGACCTACGTCGATGCCACCTCAGGGGCGCCGCCAGGCGACGCCTGTCCGCGCGGTCTCGTCGTGCTCCGCATCGGACGGAGCGTCATCGAGTATGGCGGGGCCGCCGCTGCACCCGAATTCGAGGACCGCTGTCGAGGGCAGACCGCTGCGGTCCTTGCCATCACCGCGCCGGATGGCGACTGGCAACAGGCGCCATCGATACTCGGCGAGATCCGATTTCCGGTCTGCGCGCATCTCATCGCGGAACCGATGCAACAGCCCGCCGGCAATCGGACGCCCTGGCTGGTGGCGGCGCTCGATTCCGTCGGCCCCGGTGCCACGCTGAGCGCGGCCCCCAGCGCGGTCGCGTTGGAGGTCGGGCGGCTGGCGGCGCAGCACAGTGTGGCGGTCCGGCTGGCGTTCGTGGTCGAACAGGACGGCGCTGCCGCGTCTGTCCTTGTCCGCCACCTGGCAGCCCTCACGCCCGACGCCCCGGTGCTCACGCTCGGCCCCATGGGTGGCCCGCTGGCGACGACGCTGGGGAGCACTGACATACCAGCGCAGCTTGATCCAGCAGCGATTACTGCCGGCCTCTTGGCCACAGTTCGCGCCGATGCCGAGGCGGCCGCCTGGGTGACGCTGGCCGAGCAGCAATCGCGCCTGCCCACCAGTGCCGAATGGCTCACGGCCCTCGCTTCCAAGACCGGCCTCACGCCTACTGGCACGGTCGGTCTGAATGTCTTCGCGTTGAGCGCTGGCATCAACGCGGCCATTCTCGGCCAGGATCCGACTCCGGTCGGCGCTGTGCAGAGCATCGCCGGCACGCCGACCGACACCGTCGAGCAGGTCGATGTGGCGGCCATGGCTGCCCTGGCCGAGCGCATCGCCGCCGCGCTTACCGGGGCTGCGCCATGAAGGCGGTCGCGCCGGCGACGGTCGTTGAGCTGCTCGGTGTCACCCGCCGCTATGGATCGGGCGCCACGGCCGTGCCAGCAGTGGTCGATGCCAGCGTCTCAATCTGGGAGCGAGATCAGGTCGCGGTGGTCGGGCCGTCGGGGTCCGGAAAGACGACGCTGCTGGCGCTGATGGGCCTCATCGAGCGGCCGGACGGAGGCCTGATCAGCTTTCTGGAGTCTCCGACTGATAACAAGAGCGAGGACCAGCGCGCGGACCTGCGCCGCGCTCACGTTGGGTTGGTGTTCCAGCTGTTCCATCTCATCCCCGCCCTCACCGCCCTCGACAACGTCCTGATCCCATTGCTGCCATACCGTCCGCGCCACGAGATCGAGCCGCGCGCTCGGGATCTGCTGCTACGCATCGGCCTCGGCGATCGCCTCCATCATCGACCGGCTCAGCTGTCCGGCGGAGAACAGCAGCGCGTGGCCATCGCCCGCGCGCTGATCAATCAGCCACGGCTGGTGCTGGCGGATGAACCGACCGGCAACCTCGACTCCAAGACGGGCAGTCGGGTCATCGAACTGCTGCTCGGGCTCCAGACCGAGGCGGGCTTCGCTCTGGTGGTAGCGACGCACGACGATCGCTTCGCCGCCCGCCTGGGCCGCGTGGTTCGCCTGTCGGACGGCCGCGTCGTCTGAAGCCCCGGATCGAAGTTACAGGTCCCGAGTTCGTTGCGGCCCACCTGACCCCAGATGCGGCGGAGCTCGGTCTCACCGTGGCGCTTCCCGAGACAGTCTCGGTTGCCATGGCGTCCCCGGCAGGATTCGAACCTGCGACCCGCTGCTTAGAAGGCAGCCGCTCTGGTCCACTGAGCTACGGGGACGCGCCTCGTGAAAGGATAAGCCGCAAGCGGTCGGCTAGACTGCGCCGCAAGATGACCGACGACCGAATCATCGCCCCTGTCACTCTGCAGCCGACGCAGATCGACACCGATCTCCAGCTGCTGAGGGACGAGGACCTGCTCAACGAGGAGCACCTCCGCCGGATGGACCAGGTCCTTCTGCGGCGCAACCTCGACCATGCGCGAATGTTCAGCCGGAAACTGAGCCTGGAGCTGCAGCAGTACGTGCACCTCTACATCCCCGAGGCGAACGAGCTGCGCCGCCGGATCGAGCAGTACATGATCATGGAGCGGATGATCGAACGCGAGATGGCGCGCCGCCACACCTACTGAGCGGTGCCTCTACGCACCGCAATCAGGCCCAATTGTGGATAGCTCGGGTCGTTGCGGGGTTGCGTGTGGAAAACTCGAGGGGGCTCCCCTTCCCCAGGGGAAGGGCATTTCTGAGCTGTCTGCGGAACCTCTCTGAGCGCCACGGTCGCGTCAGGGCTCAGCGTCGCTGCGGGCGGACGCTCAGGCGACGGTCTGTCCGACGATGGCCCCATCTGGCGTCTCGCGCGACGTCGCGAGCACCGTCCGAACCCAGCCCGCCAGGCGCGGCATTTCGAAGAGGCTGAACGTCAGGCCGCGGGCTGCGAACTCGTCGTGCGACCAGCCATTGAACTCGCGGCGTGCGGCCACGGCGCACATCTCGTCATACAACTCTGGCCAGCCGACCTGCCGCCGGTGGTGGCAGAAGCGGATGAAATCGGCCACGTCGGCGGGCGGTGCCTCCCCCACTGCATCCGGTTGGCCCGGTCGCGCTGAGGGCGCCGTCGGCCGCGTCTGCATGACTGGTGCTGCCTCCGATGACGGGATGGCCTGGCAATTGGTTGGCCGATTCCATCGGCTGCGCATTCGAGGATAGGCGTCGGCGTCGAATGGTACGGGCCGCAACCGACCGCGCGAAGGGGATCTGTCCACCAACTTATCCACATTCTTTTCAACAGGGCTCCGCCGGGTGGAGAGTGGCGCTGAAGACGGTGGACATGTCCGTTTCGCGGTCGCGAGCGATCCGCCCAGGTCAGCCCGGCTCTTGCTCCGCCGCCGCCTGCTCAGGCGCATCCGGCTCCGTATCAGCGGGATCCGGCGAGGCGGGCGCCTCCGGTTGCGGCGCCAGGCCCTGCCGCGCCTTCAGCTCCGCGATCAGGGCATCACGACGCTGCTCTGCCTGCTCCCTGGCATCGGCTTCGTCCTGCTCACGGTTGCGTCTGCGCTTCACGAGGAATCGAGTCTACTCCCGGAGGGCGCCGGCACGCGGACGCTAAGGTTCCAGACACACGCGCACCACCCGAGGCTGGTTTCGGAGCGAAACGCGGAAGGGTACAGTGCGCCGATGAGCTTCGATGTCACCGCGGATGCGTACGACCGCTTCATGGGCAGATACTCGCTTCTGCTCTCCCCGCAGCTGGCCGACCTCGCCGCGGTGCGCGCCGGTCAGCGGGTGCTCGATGTCGGCTGCGGCCCGGGCGCGCTGACGGCCGAGCTGGTCAGGCGGCTGGGGCCTGCGGCCGTATCCGCGGTCGACCCCTCCGAGTCATTCGTCGCCGCCGCTCGAGGGCGAAACGCCGGTGTCAACGTGCTGCAGGCGTCGGCAGAGCACCTGCCGTTCCCGGACCAAGCGTTTGACGCGGCCCTCGCACAGCTGGTCGTTCACTTCATGTCCGATCCGGTCGCCGGATTAGCCGAGATGGCGCGCGTGACCCGGCGGGAGGGTGTCGTCGCCGCGTGCGTGTGGGATCACGCCGGCGGCCATGGCCCGCTGAGCCTGTTCTGGCAAGCAGCCCGTGAGCTCGATCCCGAGGTCAGCGACGAATCGCTGCTTGCGGGCACCCGAGAGGGCCACCTGGCGGAGCTGTTCGTGGCTGCGGGGTTGCGCGAGATCGAGGGGGCGGTTCTCTCTGCCAGCCTCGAGCACCCGAGCTTCGAAGAATGGTGGGAGCCGTTCACCGGCGGCGTCGGCCCGGCGGGCTCCTACGTGGCCGCCCTTGATGCGGAACGGCAGGCCGAGCTGCGCGAACATTGCCGCGCCCTTCTCCCCGTCGCGCCGTTCGTGCTCACGGCGCGGGCCTGGGCAACCCGCGGCCTGGCGTAGCGCATCCGCCAGATATCGTGGTGAGTTGGTACCGCATGCCGGATTCGGAACGCAGCGGCCCATGCCTCCCAGTCTGGATCAGATTCGACTCCGTGAGACACGTGGGACACGTGGGACATTTCACGTGAGGCTTCAGGGCGTGGGTCGCGGACCCGAGGCGCGGACCCGAGGCGCGGCCTCGATTCGAGCGACCCTCCTGATCGCCTCCAGGATTGGGCCCGGACTCGTCGCGGTGCCGCTTGACCTAGCAGGCCAGCAACAGGTACACATAGTTCTGGCCGGTGGCGACGACGAGGTCGAGCTTGCCGTCCCGATTGAGATCGGTCGCGGCCACATCGCGCACTGGGGCGCCGCCCGTGTCGAACGTCATCATGTCGTGAAACGTGCCGTCGCCGACGCCCTGCCAATAGCGGACCAACTTCTCGTCGTACCCCCCGGACAGGAGGTCCAGGTGGCCGTCGCCGTCGAGGTCGACGATCGAGATCGAGTGGGTATTGCCTGCCGGGAATGCCATTGCCTTGTCAAAGGCCGCGCCCCTGAGCCCACGAAGCACGGACACGGTGTGCGCAGCATCGTTGCCCGTCGCCAGGTCCAGGACTCCATCCACATCGACGTCACCTGCGGCGATGGCCACACCCTGAAAGCCTGTCTGGTAAGCGCCATCGGCTACCAGGCGACCGGAGCCGTCACCCAGGAACACCCGCACGAAACCATCAACGCCTGCCGTCGCGGCGTCGAGAGCGCCGTCGCCATTGAAGTCGCCCGCGACCACCGCTACGGCCACGGGATCGTCATAGAAGACCGGATCTGCGTATGTGCCCCCGCCCTTGTTCAGCAGCACGGCCAGCCGACCCGGTCCGGTTGGATCGAAGCCGTCCACGCCGTAGATGGCCGCCATGAGGTCGAGCGCACCGTCGCCGTTGAGGTCACCTCCGACCACAGTCCAGACCTGGTTGTGCGGCATCTCCTGCAGCTTATAGGTCACCGGGGCGTCGAACGCGCCATCGCCGTGGCCAAGGGCGATCGACACGGTCCCGGACTGATCGGCGAGGGCCAGATCCACTTTCCCGTCCCCACTGAGGTCCGCGGCCAGGACGTTGGCGCCGTATATGCCACCCTTCACGACGCCGGCCGGGACCATCGTTCCCTCACCAGAGCCGAGCAGCACCCAGGTTGCCGGCCCTTCGCCGGCGACCGCCACGTCTGGGACGCCATCACCGTTGAAGTCGGCCACGGCCAGCTCGTACGCACTGTTCGGGGCCGCCATCGACTGCACCAGTTTGAATGACGGGGTACCTGATTCAGGCGAGCACTTGGCACCATCCGATGCTGACGGGGTGGACGCGGAGGCAGCGCTGGAGGGGGTGGCCGGAGTCGGGGAAGTGGCGGCTGGCGCGCCGGCACAGGCGACTAGAAGGAACAGCGCGGGCAGGATGACCGCCACTTGTCGCGGATGCAGTTCCGCCTTTGGCTGGCGCATTGTGTCCTCTTCTTGTCGGCCCTTCGGAAGCGCGCACCGTAGCATAGGTGGTCAAAAAGGGGTCAGGGAGGAGGTCAAACCGATCCCGGGCGCACAGAAACGGGCCGCTCCGAGCACGAATCGAGCCGAATAGGGGTTGAATTGATACCGCATACCGGCTTCTGGGCGACGTGACCCACATGTGCCAAGTTGGTTATGGTGGGCGAATCTGACCGCGGTGGGACGCCTGGGACGGGCGAGATAAGGGTCAGATAAGGGATCACCGCGCGGGTCGCTGACCGAGGATGAGCATGTTCGCCACATGCGTGGCGCCGTCGACCTCAGCGCCAGTCGACGTTGACCACCTCGATCGGCTCAGAGAGGCCCTTCAGCATCGCGCTGCGGAGGCCCGACGTCCGGTGCGCCTCCCCCACCGTCGCGACGCTCGCGACGATCTCGCCGGCGCCTCCAAGTGCGGCGATCCGGGCCGCCTCGTGGACGCCCTTGCCGTGGAAATCGCCGCTGACCTGCGTCGCATCGGAGGCATGGAGCCCGATTCGGACCTGGGGCGCGAAGCCCTGCGTCGAGCGTTGCTCCGCGAGTCGCCGCTGGATCGCGATCGCCGCCGCCACGGCGAGGTCCGGCGAGTCGAAGCTGACGAAGAACCCGTCGCCGGTCGTGGAGATCTCCTCGCCGCTGTGGGCCGCGAACACCTCCCGGAGTGCGGTGTTATGCCAGCGCAGCATCGTCTCCCAGGCCTCATCGCCGAGAGCCTCGACGAGGCTCGTCGAGCCGACGACGTCGGTGAACATGAAGGTCTTCAGGACGCGCCGGGCCGGACCGGCCTTGCCGCGCAGCTGCCATGGCAGGAGCTCCGCGATGTCCTCGAGGACGATGGCGGCAGTCGGACAAGCGAACGCCGCGGCGCGAAGTACCTCCTCGTCAACGCTGTCGGCCCCGACGACATCGCTCTTGCCGTAGTCGCCGGCAAGCCAGTCAAAGGCCGTGGGAGCGAGGGTGATGCAGTTGCCCGCGCCGATGCACTTGTGGCGGTCGACTCGCGCTCGGATGGCCATCAGCGCGACCCCACTGCCGCGAGCCCGCGGAAGGCCAGCGAGGTCGCCTCGGCGCGGCTCGTGGTGCCCAATCGGGCCTGCAGTCGAGCCAGGCGCTGGGCCACGTCATCCTCGCCGATGTCGAGCACGGCAGCGATCTCGGCGTTCGTCCGACCCTCGGTCAGGAGCTGGAGCAGCCGGCGCTCGGCGTCGTCCAGGCTGGGGCCGGCGTCGCGTGCCGCCGAGGTCGGCGCAGCACCGTCGGATGCCGGCGCCTCCATTGGGCCGGCCAACTCCACGAGCTCGCGCCCGACAGGCCCTGTGAGCCATCGGACGCGGATCGCTTCGTCAGCCGTGCCCTGCGCGATCCTGGACAGGGTCGACTGGAGGAAGCCTCGGACGAATCCCTGGACCTCCGGCGGCGCCCCGGCGAACGTGGCACGGGCCGCCGGGATCACGATCTCCAGGCTCGCGTCCTCGTGGAGCCCGGCCTGGAGGGCCTGAAGGGCGGCTCCTCCAGCCGTGGTGGCGCCCGCGATGTCGCCGCGCACGAGGGCGAGGGTGGCCAGCGCGGCGTCCGCCTGCGCGCCCCATGGGGCATGCCCCGGCAGGAGCGGCAGGAGCTCCTTCACCTGGGCGGACGACCGCTCGACGAGCTCCAGCAGCGCCGGGTCCGTGGCGCCAGCCGCGACGAGCCGGGCCGCCTCGATGGCCAATCGGGCGAGGGCCTCACACCGCCCGGACGCCCGCCCCGTCTCGCTCGCCATCGCGACTGCGCGCTCGAGATGGCGGCGCATGCCCTCCACGTCGCCGGCGCCCGCCCGAGCCATCCCGCGCCAGGTCTCGAGCTGGCGGGCGCGCGTCCGCGATGGGACGGTGGACGCCGCGGCAGCAGCCAGGCTGAGCCACCGCTCGGCGGCCTCGACGTCGCCGAGCTCGAGGAGGCTCATCGCCACCCCGCCGGCGGCGAGGAACTCGATGGTCCGGTCGCCCTGGAGCTTCGCCGCCCGATGGGCGTCCTCGCCGCGGGACAGCGCCAGGTCGGGCACAACTTTGGCCCGGGAGTACACGTGGACCCCGAACAGCATCTGGAGGTCGAGGCGCGCCCGCTCGCTCTCGGTGACGAGCTCGGACAGGCGGCTCGTGACGCGCCGGATCTCCTCGAGGTGGCGCGCCGAGGACGAGAAGTGCATGACGGTCCCGTACTGCGCGTAGGCCATGGCGATGACCGTCGACATGACGCCGGTGCGATCGCCGAGCCGCTCGAAGAAGCCTAGCGCCCGCTCGAGGACCTGCGTCGCCTCGACGAAGAGCGGCCCAACCGGCGACGCCAGGATGAGGTCCTCGATGTTGGCACCCGACGCGAGCATCGCGAACAGCTCGTTCGCCCGGCCCGACAGCACCTCGCCGGAGAACCAGGCGCGCCCACGCGCGAAGTCGATTGTCCCGATCTCGCGGAGGGCTGCGGCGAGGCTGTGGTCGTCGTGGAGATGCTCCGCGAGCTCGATGGCGCGGCGGTAGGCCTCGTCGGCACCGTCGAGGTCGATCTCGATCGCGGCGCCGCCGAACGACTCGCCGAGCGGGCTCCGCTGGAGCGCCTGGCCGAGCTCGAGCGTCGCCCGGAGCTCCGTGACACCGTCGCCCTGCTCGGCCGCACGGGTGCGGACGCGACGGGCCAGCTCCGCCGCGGCGTCCTCGTCGTGGCTCATCCGCAGCGCGGACGCGCGCCGGAGTTGCACGTCGAGCTCGATCTTCGGATCGCGCATTGCCTCGGCGAGTGCGGCCAGCTCGGTCAGGCCGTCGAGCCGCTCGCCGGTCCGGCGGAGGACGGCGAACGCGTCATCGCGCGTCGCGAGGAGAACCCGCCGGTCGCCCGGCGTCGAGACGACTGGGAGCGCCTGCTCAACGAGCCGGAGCGCCTCCTCGGGAGCGTTTGAGGCGAGGGCCGCCGCCGCGGCATCGATGGAGAATCGCGCGGCCCGCACCGTGTCGCCGGCCGCAAGCGCGTGCTGGGCGAGCATTGGCAGTCCGGCGGGGGCCGGGTCGCCGCCCTCCAGCAGCAGGTCGACAACCGCCGCATGGACCTGCCGGCGACGGGCGGCCGTGAGCTGGCTCGCCGCGAACTGGCGGACCTGCTCGTGGGTGAACGTGTAGTCCGCCGGCTCGCCCTGGGCCTGCGACAGCAGGAGGCCAGCCCGGACGGCGGGCCCGAGATCGTCGGCGAGCGGGTCGGTGCCGTCGCCGGGACCAGTCGGCTGGCCCTGCGCAACCGCGTCAGCGCCCGCCGCGGGGCCGCGGGCCACTTCCAACGTGATTTCGCCTTCCCCCACTCGTCCCCGGATCGCCCGAAGGTCGCGAAGGCTGAAGCTGCGGCCCAGGATCGCTGCGTCACCGAGCGCGGACCGCGTCGCGGGCGGAAGTCGTGCGGCGCGACGGTCGATGAGCGTCCGAACCGCCGATGGCACGAGCCGGGCCGCATTGCGGCCGAGCCGCCACTCGCCATCGATCTGCTGAAGGGTGCCGGCCTCGCGGTGCGTCCGGGCCAGCTCCTCAACGATGAAGGGCACGCCCTCGGACTGGACGTGCATCGCGGCCGCGGATACGGCCTCGACCGGACCGCCGAGGACGCGCTTCAGGAGCTCCACCGTTTCGACCGAGCTGAACCGTACCGGCCGCAACCGCCGGACGAGGCCCATCCGCTCCATGTCGGCGACGAAGTTCACCGCCTCGGTGACCGATGCGAACTCGTCCGGCCGGATCGTCATGAATAGGAAGACCGGTCGATCGGCGTCACTCCGGACGACGTACCGGAGGAGCCGCAGGGTGTCGTCGTCGGCCCACTGGACGTCGTCGATGAGCAGCGCAAGCGGGTGGATCCCGGCGAGCGCCGAGATGGCCACGCCCGCGAGGTCAAAGGCCCGGAGGAGCTTCGCGTCCGGTGACAGGGTCTCGTACCCGCGCTCGTCACGCCCGGAGATGGCCTCGACCACCCGACTGACCGCGGCCTCCGCCGGCGTCCCCGCGGCCGCGTCGTGGATCGCACTCGAGGCGAACAGGCTGCGCGCGACGAGGAACGGCCCGCGGATCTCCTCGTCAGCCGTTATCGCGACACACGTGAACCCACTCGCCGACGCGAGCTCGGCGGCGGCGAGCAGCAGGCGCGTCTTGCCGATGCCCGGCTCGCCCTCGAGGGTGACCGCGGCGAGGCGGCCGGTCGCCTCGCGCAACTCCTGGGAGATCGCGTCGAGCTCGGCGCTCCGCCCGATGACCGCGCCGGTCGCCCGGCGCAGCTGGACCGCGAGCGAGCACTGGGGCCCAACGAGGGGGTCGAGCGCACCGCCGTCGGCCACCCGAACGGGCGTGCCATGCTCAACAGACGTCACCTCGCCCAGCATGCGGCGGATTATGACGCCGCGACGCTTCAACGAGAGCGGGCGACCAACGCCGAGGCTTCGATGAAAGGCGACCGAGATCATCGCTTGCCAGATGTCGTGTAGGCGCTGGGAACGAGTTGGCCGGTCAGGGGGAGGGGCTGGCCAACTCCGGTTCGCCCTGCACCTTGTACACGACGTTCGCGAGCCCGCAGTAGCGCGTTGTGCTGACCGGGAGAAACGCGAGCGGACCAGTGCCCGCATACGGGACGTCGAAACCGATCTCTGCGAGCTGACGAACACCCATCGGCGTCCCGTCCACCAGTGGGTTGGCCTCGACCTGGAGCGCCCATCGCCCGGCTGGGTAGTCACAGCGACGGTCGACCCGGCGGATGGTGGCCGAGAGCATGATCACGCGACCGGCCGGGAACATGGCGTGGCCGGCACCGTCGGCGGGCAACTGCGCCGCGAGCAGTTCCCCAATCTCCGGCGCTCCCCAACAGGGGCTGCTGAAGCCCCCATCGTCGGGGGCGGAGAAGGGACCGATGAGGCAAAAGCGGGGAGGCTCGCTGAACGCGACCGCATGGTCGGTCTCGACGCGGATCTCCAGGTCGATGCCGTCGACGATGCGCACGAGCACCAGGCGTACATCGTCCGCCGTCAGGAAATCGACGAGGGCCTTGGTGGCGACGAGGGAAGAGCCCGAGACCTTGGTCGAAACCTGGATCCCTGACACCAGCTCCTGGGCCGCCACTTCCCGTTCCTCGGGGCTGAGGGGGCGCGGTCCCAACTTGCCCCACAGTGCAACGCCGAAGACGAGCACGATGAGGGCACTGACAGTGAGGATCCTGAGTCTTTGGGCGGCCACCTTCCCGATCATTTGCTGACCAGGGCCCTGGGTCCCTCCGTCGGACCATCGAGGAACGCCTGGACGACGGAGAGCACGGCCTCCCGCCCGATGATCTCGCCCATCATGACGGGCCATGATCGGGTTGGTCAGCCGCCGTGTCCAGCCTTTGTGGTGAGTTGGTACCGCAGACCGGATTCTGAGCACGGTGGCCCACACGAGCCACTTTGGTTCCGGTGGGCGAATCCGAGCTCAGTGGGGCGCCTGGGGCAGCCGCGATAAGGGTTCAGATAAGGGCTCAGATACGGGCTCAAGAGTTCAGCCTGGGCCTGACCCTCACTGAGATAGCCAGACCAATGTGGCGCAAGAAGGCCAAAGACGGTCTCCAGTTAGGGCATTTGCGCTAATCGCTCATAGACCGCGACATGCCACAGGTGCTGACGGTCGCGGTGGCGAAGCCGGAAGCCGGCCGTGGTGAGGCGCTCCTCGATCAGGTCGAGGCTGTGGACGTAGCCAGGGCACGACTGGCCGCGCAGGTTGTTCCAGGCATTCTCAATCCACTCTTCCACCCGGGCGGCGACGCCTCGCCAGCCGCGCGAGGTTGGGGCGGTGAAGGCGTAGAGATGCCTCGCTGCTGGCAGCGTGTTCGCCAGAAGTCCCTCAATGTCCGGGTAGCAGCACATGACGCGATCGAGGATGACCCAGTCGTGTGGCTCGAGCGGGACACGCGCGGCGTCGCCGACCGAGAGATGTACGCGGTCGGAGAGTTGCTCTTCCGCAAACCGATCGCGTGCCGCATCGATGCCCGCCGGCGAGAGGTCCAGGCCCGTGGCGTGTGCGGCACCCGCCTGAACCAACCCAAGCAGCAGGCCGCCCCGCCCGCAACCAAGCTCGAGCACCGTCTTGCCGGTCGGGTCCAGTGATAGCAGCGCACCTTTGAGACGCTCCGAAACGGCAACCAGGACCGGATCCTCGCACCTCGACGTTAGCTCGGCCACCTTGGCATCGAAATGTCGTGCGATCCGGGCATCGGTTGGGCATGCGCACTCTTGTTTCTTCGAGTCGGGCTGCAGATCCATCGTGGTGCCTTACGCCCGCTGTGCAGATCTCGACCGTAGGTAGCGTCGCTCCCCGGCGGACCTGATCATCAGCGGCAGGCGGCCGCGAAGGAGAACTCGCCGATCTCGAACGAGGATGGCGGTTCCTGCCAGGTCCGGCCCCATCATGTCGGGCTGCCCGAGCCTGAGGATGGCTTGCGGGGCGACGCCGCTGATGGCTCCGGTCACATTACTGGCGATCCCCGCAGCGGTGGCCTGGATCGAGCGCAGCGCCGGTGGGAGGCGGTAACCCTCCGGCACGGCCACCACGTCGCCGATGCCAAAGACGCCTGCCCCAGCGGCCATCGCACCGTCGACGCGCAGCATGCCACGCTGGTCCAGAAGGGCTTCGGGCAGCCACGCGGTGTCGCCGCGAAGGGGTGCGACGATGGCAATCAGGTCGGCCTCGAACACGCTCCCGCGGAGTTCAACCGTTCCCTCGCCGATCCGCTCCACGCCGCCTTCGGTGACCAACTGCGCTCCCCGCTGTTCGAAGAGCGCCCTGAGCCAAGTCGTGGCCTTATCGCCGAAGCGGCGCCCCAATGTGTCGTCGCCGTCGATAGCGGTGACTCGCACGCCGGGACGGCGAGCGGCGATCCAAGCGGCGTATTCCAGCCCTGGTCCGGGCCGCTCCCAGCCGAAAACGACCGCCACGCGCGCGGTCCCCGCTGCCACGCGGGAGGCGAACTCGGTGGCATCGTCGAGATCGCACGGGAAGGCTGCGTGTTCACGCGCCCCGGGGACCCGTCCACGGTCGGCTACTGCCCCCGTCGCCACGACCAGCTGGTCGTATTCGATCTGGGCACCAGAGTCCAGAAGCACGTGGCGCTGCTCGAGATCGACGGCCGTGGCGCGGCCTGGGACGACATCGGCGCCCGCCGCTGCGAGCAGGCGCGCGAACGGGATCACAGGCGGTTTGGGATCACCTGCCGGGACGCGGATGAGCCACGGCCGGTAGACGACCTGGGTCTCGCTGCTGATTACCGTGACTGGAACACTGCCGTCCTGTTTCCTCAGGGCCAGGGCGACTTCGAGGGCAGCGAATCCGCCCCCGGCGACGACGACCCCATTCATACGAGCACGCCAACGGCCGCCCGCCGACGATCCCCGATCGAGTCGCCGCCATCGGCCGCCAGAGCTGGTTGACGATTGCCGCAATCGTTGGCGGCCTCCGACAGAGTCACCTGGTAGGCCGCCATCAGCCTTGGGTCCAAGCATACGAACGCGATGAGCAGCCGTTCCAGCGCCTGTCCACGCCGTCGCCGACCTCCTCCGCTCACATCGTTGCTCATTCGGCTCCCTCTATTCACTAGAGTTGATCTCTGTTGGATAGGATGCTAATCTAAGAGCCATGACCAAGGTTGTCAAGAGCGAGAGCAAGCGCGCCTACAACACCACCCTCCGCCAGGAGCTGGCACAGTTGACTCGGCAGCGAATCATCGATGCCGCTCGCCGACTGCTAGTGAACGGCACGTACAGCAGCGTCACGATGGATGATATCGCCAGTGAAGCGGGCGTTGCCTACCAAACGGTCTACTCGGTGTTCGGCACCAAGCTCCGACTGGCACAGGCAATCAT
>JANMPX010000049.1:0-3154 GCA_031370085.1 Chloroflexota bacterium
GCGAGCTGCATCTGCATCGGCTCGGCTATCGCGACAGCGGCATGATCGACACGCCGCCCAACAGCCATCCCGAGGCGTTCTGGGGTGCCGACCTCGACGAGGCGACCGGCCGCCTGGTGCACATCGTTCGCGCCGCCCGGCCCGCCGTGATGGTCACCTACGACGCCAACGGCAACTACGGCCACCCCGATCATATCAACGCCCACCGCATCGCGGTGGCCGCCATGCAGGCCGCCGCCGACCCGTCGCGCTACCCCGAGGCCGGCACGGCGCACGCGGTCGACAAGTTCTACGAGATCGCCTTCAACCGCGAACGCTGGTTCAGCCTGCTCGGCGAGATGAAGGCACGCGGCATCAAGCTGCCATGGGATTTCGACGCCGATGCGCTGGGTGGCGCTGCGGAAGACCTGAATCCCTCGAACGTCGAGGCCGCGCGCCAGGTCGCCGATCAGCTCGAGGCCGGCGAGCAACCGCCCTCCTTCGGCACGCCCGAGGCCCTGGTCACCACCACCGTCGAGGTGGCCGCCTTCGCGGCCGCCAAGCGCGCCGCCATGGAGTGCCACCGCACGCAGCGCCAGGATTTCGGCTGGATGCTGGACCTGCCCGACGATCTCGCCGCCCAGGTCCTGTCGCACGAGTACTTCGTGCTGACCCGCTGGCCCGGGCGCGGCGTCCCCGATGGGTACCGCGAGTCGTCGCTCTTCGAGGGACTCAGCTAGCACCCTCGCCAGCTCGGGCTGCTCATCGGACGCTTGCATAGCCGCCCGGCGGCTACTGCGGCCAACGAGCGCTCATCGGACGCTTGCGCAGCCGCCCGGCGGCTACTGCGGCCAAGGAGCGGGACAAATGCGGTTGTAGATGGCCGAATCCGCGCGAGGCGAGCGTCAGGGGCACGCAGGCGCTGCAAGTTGGCCGTAGGGCCCGTGGGGCGGCTGCGACAGGCCGCATATGGTGGCTAGATGAACACGAGCCCATTGCCGCCCGGATCTCGACCAGCACGGAGCGCCACCACCACCGCCCTGGTTCCAAGCGGAAACGATTCGCGGAGCGCCGGGCCCGCTTCAGCGACTGCCCGCCGATTGCCATGTGTCGCGGCAACGACAAGCACCAGACGGCCGACGCCGGCATCTCGCTGCTTGAGCATGAGCGGCCGGATTTGTGCCTGTACGTCTCGCATGCGGCTCACGAACTCGTGGGCAACTGAAAGCCGGCCGCTGGAGAGCAGGAGATCGAACGCCCGAAGGTCGCCTGCCGGACCAACCGGAGATTCGATTTTGACGTGCCAGCTGCCTGGTTCAATGAGTCGTCGATACTCCTCGATCATCTTCAGCTGGCGACCGTCACGCAGCCGTCCGCCCGCCGGATACAGGCCTACGCTGAGTCGCATTCCGACCGCAGCTGCATAGGCGGCGACGTCCTCCATCGGCAAGCGCCGCTGCTCCCCACGCTCAACACGTCCGATCTGTGAGGCGGAAAGGCCGAGCGCCCGCGCGATATCCCCCTGCCGCAGGCCGGCCGCGAACCGGGCCTCGCGGAGGTCGCGGGCGAGGTCGACGATCCGCCGGCGGGCCGCGATGCGCGCGTCGCCAACGCGCGCGATTCGGTTGGCCATGGCGCCATCATCAGCGCAAGGGACATACCGACTGCTTATCGATCGCTTACCGATCATTCCCCGGATTGTGGTGCGGCCCAGGGGCCCCCGGCGGCGCAGGCTCCCGCTCCAGCACGACCAACGGAATGGTCCGATCTGCCCACTCGCGGTACGCCTCGTACCCGGGGTAGGCGGCGCTGACCAGCTGCCAGATGCGCCGGTACTGCTCGCCCTCCGCCTCGTGTGCACGGACCGCGCGCCGCTCCCGCCCGACCACGACCTCCGCCAGCGGTTGCGCGCGAAGGTTGAAGACCCAGCCCGGGGTGTGATGGCTGCCGCCGTTGCTGCCCACCACGACCAGCGCATCTCCGTCCAAATAGGCCCACAGCGCCGTCGTCCTGGCCTGACTGCTGCGCCGCCCGGTGGTGGTCAGCAGGATCGTCAGGTTGCCCAGCGAGCGGCCGAGCAGCCCCGCGCCACCGGTCCATCGGTAGAGCAGGGGGTGCAGCCAGCGGGACAGTAGGTTGACGCCGGCCAGCCCGACCATCCGGAACCACGTCCGTCGCAGACGTTCGCGCATGATGCGCAGCGTAGCGCGCACCTTCCCATACCCGCATGCGCCGGCTAAGGTGCCTCTGATGGATCCCGCAACTATCGCCTGTCCCAGCTGCAGCACGCCCAACGAAGCGGCGGCCAAGTTCTGCAACCAGTGCGGCCAGCATCTTGCCGCGACCTGTGCGGTGTGCAGCACCATGAACCCGGCGAGTGCCAGGTTCTGCAGCCAATGCGGCACCCCCTTCCCCGCCGATGTCGCCGATGCTGCCGCGTTGGCGCCGGCGCCCGCGCCCGCGCCAGGCGCCCCGGAGGCCACGGCGGCGGAGCGCCGCCTCGTGTCGGTCCTGTTCGTCGACCTGGTCGGCTTCACCACCATCTCGGAGAACCGCGACGCCGAGGAGACCCGCGACCTGCTGACCAGCTACTTCGAGGTGGCGCGGGGCGCCATCGAGCGGCACGGCGGGATGGTCGAGAAGTTCATCGGCGACGCGGTCATGGCGGTCTGGGGCGCGCCGGTCGCCCGCGAGGACGACGCCGAACGAGCTGTGCGGGCCGCCCTCGAGCTCGTCGACGCCGTGACGCCACTGGGCGTGACTGCCCGGGCGGGCGTGCTCACCGGCGAGGCTGCGGTGACGATCGGAGCCACCAACCAGGGGATGGTGGCCGGCGACCTGGTGAATACCGCCAGCCGGCTCCAATCGGCTGCCGCGCCAGGCACCGTCCTCGTCGGCGAGTCGACGTACCGGGCGGCGGCCGGCTCAATCGCCTTCGAGCCGGCCGGCGAGCAGACGCTCAAGGGCAAGGCCGCGCCAGTGCGCTCCTGGCGGGCCCTGCGGGTCGTGGCCCAGCGCGGCGGCAAGGGTCGCTCCGACATGCCCGAGCCGCCATTCGTCGGGCGCGACGGGGATCTGCGCCTTCTGAAGGACCTCGTGGCGGCCGCCGGCCGCGACCGTCGCGCACGGCTCGTCTCCGTGACGGGGCCCGGCGGCATCGGCAAGAGCCGCCTCG
>JANMPX010000052.1:0-2061 GCA_031370085.1 Chloroflexota bacterium
CGCCATCACCGCGTCGCCGATGAACTTCTCCACCGTGCCGCCGTAGCGCGTGATGATGTCCTGAGCGACGCCGAAGTACTCGGTCAGCTGCTCGCGCACCGCCTCGGCGTCCCGCGACTCCGACATGGTGGTGAAGCCGACGAGGTCGGCGAACAGGACCGACACGAGCTTGCGCTCGGCCACGCTGCTGGCGGTGGTCGCATCGGCGATCGGGACCGCGACCGGAGCGCTGGGGGGCGGTGCCGGTGCGACCAGGATGGGATCGGAGGCCGCAGGCGCGGGGGCCGCCGGCGCCAGTCCCGACAGGGCGAAGCCGCACTCCGGGCAGAACTTGGGGCTCCCCTCGTAGGGTGTGGCGCAGGAAGGGCACGCCTGCTGCAGACGGCCGCCGCATTCCGCGCAGAATTTCTGGTTGGGGCTCGCGGCGGCGCCGCAGGTCGGGCACATGAGGCGACAGAGTATCGCGTTGCGTGGGCAAAGACCAGCCCGATCTGGCTGCGATCTCCTACCGGCCGATGCAGCTCCCCTCGGCATTGGCCATGGCGACGGATTTCGTCGTCGGCGATCTCCCAGTTACACAAATGTTCGTTAGAATGGCGCTGTGAAACCACCGTCATCACATCCGGTGGAGCCAGTGCTGGCGCCGTCCCACCTTCACCGATTCCAGGTAATTTTCGAACCGAATCGCGCTCGGATCATCGAGCTCCTGCGCAATGGGGAGCACTGCGTGTGCGACGTCGGTGCTGCCCTTGAGCTGAGTCCCGCCCTTGTCTCCCACCACCTCCGGGTGCTGCGCGCGAGCGGGCTGCTGCGGGAACGCCGAGACCGTCGCTGGGTGTACTACGCGCTCGACCTCGAGCGGCTCAGCCGGCTTCGCGCTGCGGTCGTTACCTTCCTCACCCCAACCGACGAGGCGGCGACAGCGTGTGCGTGTTCTGACTGCGGCCCCGAAAGGCTCCTGTCGAGAGTCGGCCGGGGAGCCTGACTCATGCGCGGTCTGCTGCTCCGCCTCGAGGACTTCCGCCTGTTGCCGATCTTCGTGGTCGTGAGCATGGCGGTGGGGATCGGCATCGGGAACGTTCTGCAGATCTCGGACTTCGCCCTGACGCCCCCGATCGATGCGCTGAAGTCGATCGTCGGCGGGACATTCGAGCCGACCGTCGCGAACGCGCTCAGCCTTGGCGTCCCGATCGGACTGTTCGCGATGATGTACCCGGCCATGACCAACGTCCGCATCGGCGAGGTCGGCGGCGCCTTCCGCTCACCTCGTCAGCTGGGCGTGGTGCTCGTGTTCAACTACCTCGTCGCACCCTTCCTGATGCTGGGCCTGGCCAACCTGTTCGTCTCCGATCCTGAGCTGCACACCGGCCTCGTCCTCTACGGCCTGGCGCCGTGCATCGCGATGGTCATCATCTTCACCTTCCTGGCGAAGGGGAACACGCCGATGGCGCTGGTGTTTGTGGCACTCAACTCGGTGGCCCAGATGATTCTCATCCCGGTCTACGCCCGGCTTCTCATCGGTGACGTCAGCTTCGATGTCTGGATCGTGGCCGAGAGCGTCGTGCTCTACCTCGGCCTGCCGCTGCTGGCGGGCGTGCTGACCCGGATGGTGGTGGTTCGCCGCGGAGGTGAGGCGGCGATGGACAGGATCAAGCCGGTCCTCAATGGCGTGTCGATCCTGGGGCTCCTGTTCACCCTGGTGGTCATGTTTGCGCTCAAGGGCGATCTCATCCTGCGCCGGCCGCAGATCGTGATCGAGATGGCGATTCCGATGGCCCTCTTCTTCGCGGCCATGTTCTTCACCGTGTTCATCATCGGCGCTCGCCTGCGCTTCCCCTACGAGGATGCCGTGGCGGTCGCCTTCAACGCCACAGGTCGCGACTTCGAGATAGCGATAGCCATCGCCATCACCGCCTTCACCCCGACCGTCGCGCTGGCGACCGTGGTCGGGCCGCTCATCGAGGTGCCGGTGATGCTCTTCCTGGTCTGGGCCGCCAGGCGCCTGCGTCCCGGCTTGTTCGCGGCGGCATCCCCCGGGGCCACGTCAGCCGCTCGGCCCTC
>JANMPX010000053.1:0-18355 GCA_031370085.1 Chloroflexota bacterium
CGCGCGCCTTTGGCGCCCAGGGGATCGGCCTGTGCCGGACCGAGCACATGTTCTTCGAGGAAGATCGGCTGCCGACCGTGCGCCGCATGATCCTCAATGCCACCCGGGCAACCGATGCCAAGCGCCGTCGCGAAGCGGGCCATTCCCTGTCGGCCGATGACGGGGAGGCGATCGCCATCTTCGACGCTGCCCTCGCCGAGCTCGAGAGCCTGCAGACCCACGATTTCGCCGGCCTCTTCCGCGCGATGGACGGCCTCCCGGTGGTCATCCGCCTGATCGATCCGCCGTTGCACGAATTCCTGCCCAGCCACGATGAGCTGGTCGCCAAGGTGACGCGGCTATCCACTGTGCTGGAGCTGACTCCGCCCGATGCGGTGCCGACCGGCATGCGCGAGGAGCTGGCCGAGGCGCGGGAGCTTCTGCAGGCGGTCGAGGCGATGCGCGAGCAGAACCCGATGCTGGGCATGCGCGGCTGCCGTCTGGGCCTGCTCATCCCGGACATCATCCGCATGCAGGCACGGGCGATCCTCGGCGCGGCTGCGTTCGTGGCCGGGGAGGGTCTGACACCGCTTCCCGAGATCATGATTCCGCTGGTCGGTCACGTGAACGAGCTCTCGGAGACACGGCGCATCCTCGAGGCGGAGGTGGCCGAGATCGTTCGCAGGTCCGGTCGCCAGGTTGCCTACAAGTTCGGCACCATGATCGAGGTGCCGCGCGGCGCGCTCACCGCGGACCGCATTGCCGAACAGGCGGAGTTCTTCAGCTTCGGCACCAACGACCTGACCCAGATGACCTTCGGCTTCAGCCGCGACGACGCCGAGGGCAAGTTCCTGCTGCAATACGTCGAGCGCAAGATCCTGCCCGAGAACCCGTTCCAGGTGCTCGATCGCGATGGCGTTGGCCAGCTGGTCCGCCTGGCAACCGAGCGCGGCCGTGCCACCCGGCCCGATCTGAAGGTTGGGATCTGCGGTGAGCACGGCGGCGATCCCGCGTCGATCGCCTTCTGCCACGAGATCGGGCTCGACTACGTCTCGTGCTCCCCATTCCGGGTGCCCGTGGCTCGGCTGGCGGCCGCGCAGGCCGCTCTGGCCGCCACCGAAACCCGCGACCGCTAATCCGACTTGCCGAGAGGGCCGCTAGCGCCTAGGCAGGTCGCGGCTCATGGCGTCGGCGACGGCGTATCCGTCGGCGTTGGGGTCGGCGTTGGGGTCGGCGACGGCGTATCCGTCGGCGTTGGGGTCGGCGTTGGGGTCGGCGTCGGCGTCGGCGACGGCGTATCCGTCGGCGTTGGGGTCGGCGTTCGCACCGGGGTGGGCACGGGACTTTGACCTGGGGGAATGCTCGGCCGGATTGTTGGGATTAGCAGGGGAATCGGGAAAGCCGTCTCCAGCTTCGCCGGGCTGGAGGCCGCAGGCGAACTGCTGATGTCGGGGCTTGCGGTAGCCTGCGGCGCACCGCTGCCATGAGCGACCTGCTGTTGCGGAGTGTCCGTGGCGACCGCCACCTCGCCGCCGGAAGGAGCGGCGCGCATGCCGGCGACCAGCTGAGCTGCGCCGAGGCCGACCACGGCCGCTGCCACGACCACGCCCGCCAGCGCGGTTGCCACGCGCCCGGCCCCGATCAGACCGCCGGTCACGTCCCGGGAGCGTCGCACGGGCACCTGTGCTGCCCGGCCCGGGTCGACCGCCGAGAGGCGGTCATAGGCCGCGACCGAGGCCAGGCACACGGTGCAGACCGAGGCATGGACCGCGAGGTCGCGAGGTGGCTCGCCTGCCGCGCTGCCGGCCAGCCACGCCTGGAATCGGACATGCGGTTCGTTCACAACGACCTCCGGCGCGGACGAGTGGATGCGAGTGCTCGCTCCGTCACGTCGTTTACCCGGCGGCTCAGGTCGCCTGCCGGCTCCGCGTCAGCGTCATCGGCTCGCGCTCCGGCTGCCAGAAAGCGCTGATTCGCGCGCGCAACCGCGCGCAGGGTGGCGCTCGAGGCGTTTCCGAGGATCGTCTCGACATCGATCGGTTGGAAGCCTTCGACGATGGTTGCCGTCACCGCCGCTCGGTCGACCGGCGAGAGGCTTGCCAGCCGGCTGAAGGTCGTCTCATCCACGCCCAGCCTGGCGAGTGCTGCCCGCCTTGCTGCGGACGACGGAGAGCCCGGGAAAACAGTCGGGTTACGGAGGCGGCCGAGGACCCGGGCCCGCAGCCATGCCGCCGCGCGTTCCGGATGACGCAACTCGGCCGCATGTCGCGAACCGACCGCCAGGGCGTCACCGGTTGCCTGGGCAGCGCGGCGGGCGTCGCCCAGGGAGACGAGCAACGCGAAACCGTGCAGCCGCGAACCATGCAGATCGCAGAATGCGGCGCGCAGCGTGTCGTCGTCGCGCATGGCGGGCGTGGGGGAGAATCGAGTCGTGCCCTGGTCCTCCGCGGTAGGCAACCGTCCGGCGCCGCAATAAGGTGCGGTCTGCGAAGGATGAGTGTAGAACGGGTTGTCCATCCGGACGAGCCGAGACCCCAGAGCCCCCTATTGACAAGGTGATAGAATACCTCGCATCCCCTTGACAAACCCCTTGACAAGACGCCACCGCACGCAGGATCTGCTCCGCCCGTGAACGCTTCAGGCCTCGCTGCCGAGATCAAATCAAAGTTGCCCGTCGTCGATGTGGTGGGCGAAACGGTCCAGCTCAAGCGGGCCGGCACCGCCTACAAGGGACTCTGCCCGTTCCACCCTGAGAAGACGCCGTCGTTCATCGTCAGTCCTGATCGGGAGACCTGGCACTGCTTCGGCTGCGGAGAGGGCGGCGACATCTTCACCTTTCTCATGCGACGCGACGGGATCGACTTCCGCGAAGCACTCACCCGGCTGGCGGACAAGGCTGGGGTTGAGCTGTCAGAGAAGACCGCCAGGGAGGATCGGCTGCGTCGACGTTTGCGGGAGGCGCTCGAGGCGGGGATCGCCTGGTATCGAGAAGTGTTGCTTCAGGCGCGCCAGGCCGAGCAGGCGCGGGCCTACCTCGCCGAGCGCGGGCTCGAGCCGGAGACGCTGGAACGCTTCGGGATCGGCTACGCGCCGAACACGTGGGATGCCCTGACCCGCCGCCTCATCGGCAGAGGCTTCACCAACGAAGAGCTGATCGGTGCCGGCCTGGCATCGCCGTCCAATCGGGGTGGCGTGATCGACAAGTTCCGTGGCCGGATCATCTTCCCCATTCGCGATGCGTCAGGTCGACCGGTTGGCCTCGGCGGGCGCATCCTGCCAGGGGCGGACGGGCCGAAGTACCTCAACTCGCCGGCCGGACCGCTCTTCGACAAGAGCCGCACCCTGTTCGGCATCGACCTGGCCAAGACCGCGATCCGCAAGGCCAAGCTGACCGTCATCGTCGAGGGCTACACCGATGTGATCGCCGCGCACCAGGCCGGGTTCACGAACGTGGTGGCCAGCCTGGGGACCGCCCTCACCGGCGGGCAGGTCGAGCTCGCGACTCGGTACGCCGATGCCGTCGCGCTGGCGTACGACGTCGACCTGGCGGGCGAGGCAGCCACCCAGCGCGGGCTCCTCGAGGAGCTCGGACCGGATCAATCGGTGAGCAAGGTGCGGGTGGTGCGCATCCCGGCCGGCAAGGACCCCGACGAGCTGATTCGCAGCGACCCCGCGGCATGGCAGAAGGCGGTGGCGGAAGCGAAGCCGGTGATCGAATACTTCATCGATCGCACCGCGGCCGAAGTCGACCTCGACAGTGTCTCGGGCAAGCGCGATCTCACCGGTCGAGTGCTTGCCCTCCTGAAGCGAGTCGGCGACCCGGTCGAACGAAGCCTCTACCTCCAGCGGCTGGCAAGGCTCGTCAACGTCGAGGAGCGTGTCCTGCTGGAAGCCCTGGCACGCGAGCCGGTCCGTCGCTCGTCGCGTCCCGCGGCCCCGATCGAACCTGCCTCCAACGGGAAGCGTCCAGCCCTCGGCTCACTGGAGACGGAGGCGCTCGCCCTCCTCCTGCGCTACCCCGCCCTGGTGGGCGAGCTTCCCGCAGGCGGGAGCCTGCCATTCCACGACGCGGCTGCGGCGGCGCTCGCTGAGCAGTGGCGGCAGCGCGTCCAGGACGGCGGCGTGACTGCGGCCGACCTCGAGGCGTTCGTGGCGCAGCTCGACCCAGCGACCGCCGGTCTGGCGCGCGAGCTGCTGAGCCTGGTGGCCAGCTCAGACCAGGCAGAGCCGCTCGATGCCGAGCGGGCGAGGGCCGCGCTGCGGACAGTGCTGCTGCGCCTGCGCGTGGCCCGCATTGATGAATCCATGCGCGATGGGCGCCTCCTCCTGGAAGAGGCCCAGCGCGAAGAGGATCCGGAGCGCCTTGATACGCTCGAGCAACGAATCGTGCAGCTCGGCCACGAGAAGGCCGACGTGACCAGGGCGATGCAGAATCCGGCCCCCGCGGCCGGTGGAAGAAGGAGCTGACCAGGTGACCACCACCAAGAGCCGTGCCAAGGCCAAGCCGGGCGAGCCGATCGACAAGGCCACGAGCGCTGCCGTCGACGGACTGTTGGCGCGCGGCCGCGAGGACGGGTTCATCACCCACGATCAGATCCTCCAGGCGATTCCCCAGCCCGAAGCCCACCAGGGTGAGATCGAGGAGCTGTACGCGGCGGCCGAGGAGAGCGGGGTCGAGGTCTTTGACGCCGAGAACAACCCCACCCTGATCGCCGAGCCGGGCGCCGATGACGAGGTCGTGGCCGCGGTGAAGCGCGACGGGACCGAGGACGATCTGGAGGCACTCGCGGCGGACCTCATCGGGATCGACGACCCGGTGCGCATGTATCTCAAGGAGATCGGCAAGGTTGCCCTCCTCACTGCCGAGGAGGAGGTGGTGCTGGCCAAGGCGATCGAGCTGGGCGAGCTGGCCGTCGAGGACCCGGCGCGCGCCCTGGTGAACCTGTACACCTGGGTCACCAGCAGCTCGGAGCCCAAGGCTCGCGCGATGGCCGCGATGCGCGCCTTCGATCTGCCCAAGGAATCGGCTCGCGTCACGCGCGACGCCATCGACTGGTGGTCTGCACGTGGGGAGACGATCGCTCCACCGGCGGTCAAGCTCGCCAAGGCACGCAAGGCGGCGGACCTCGACGATGAGGCGCGCGCCCGGATCATGCATGCCGAGGCACTCCTCAAGCAGGTCGGGGAGGACCCGGTCGAGGGACTCAAGCAGGCCATCCTGTTCGGGCACACGTACCGATTCCGGGCCATCGACCATGCGGGTTCCGTGGAACTGATCGAGCTGGAGCGCTGGGCGCGCGAGACGGCGCAGGGGATCGTGCGCGCCTACATCGAGGACGGCAACGACGCCGCCTACCTGCACGAGCTCGGCTACGACCCGACCATCCCGCCCGAGGTGGCGCTCGAGAAGCGCTCCGGGCGCCTGGTCGAGCAGAGCGTGGACGCCCGCAAGCGGCTGACCGAGGCGAACCTGCGCCTGGTGGTGAGCATCGCCAAGAAGTACATCGGTCGCGGCATGAGCTTCCTAGACCTGATCCAGGAGGGGAACATCGGCCTCATCCGGGCGGTCGAGAAGTTCGACTACGAGAAGGGCTACAAGTTCAGCACCTATGCCACCTGGTGGATCCGGCAGGCGATCACCCGCGCCATCGCCGATCAGGCACGCACGATTCGGATCCCGGTCCACATGGTTGAGACCATCAACCGCCTGATCCGGGTCAGCCGCACCCTGCTGCAGGAGCTGGGGCGCGAGCCGACCGTCGAGGAGATCGCGCGGCGCATGAGCCGCGACGAGATCATCCGCGAGCTGCGCGACAAGCTGCAGCGCGAGCCCACCGAGGCGGAGACCGATGAGCGCGAGGCGGCGGGGCCGCAGACCGTGAGCCCGGAGAAGGTGCGCGAAATCATGAAGGTCAGCCAGGAGCCGGTCAGCCTCGAGACGCCGATCGGCGAGGAGGAGGACAGCCACCTGGGCGACTTCATCCCGGACCTGGCCAGCGTGGCACCCGCCGACGCCGCCAGCCATCAGCTCCTCAAGGAGCAGGTGGAGGGCGTCCTGGACAGCCTCACCCCTCGAGAGCGACGGGTCCTTCAGCTGCGATTCGGCCTCGAGGATGGTCGCTCACGTACCCTGGAGGAGGTCGGGCGCGACTTCAACGTGACCCGCGAGCGGATTCGCCAGATCGAGGCCAAGGCGCTCCGCAAGCTGCGCCACCCGAGCCGCTCGCGCAAGCTGAAGGACTACCTCGAGTAGGGCGATCCACGCACGCCGGTTAGGATAAGAACATGAAGACACCGGACGCGAGCCAGGGCCAGTCGGCAGCGGAGCTCATCTCGAAAAGAAGCGCCGAACTCGGGGACTGGCGCGGGGAAACCCTCAGCAGAATGCGCAAACTCATCAAAGAAGCAGACCCGGACGTCGTCGAGGAGTGGAAGTGGGTAAAGGCCGCCTCCCCGGGCACCCCGGTTTGGTCGCACGACGGCATCATCTGCACTGGAGAGTCCTACAAGAATGTCGTGAAGCTCACCTTCGCCAAGGGCGCGTCTCTGATGGATCCGGCCCGTCTCTTCAACTCGAGTCTCGACGGAAACGCACGCCGCGCGATCGACATCCACGAAGGAGAAGCAGTTGACGCGTCCGCCTTCAAGGCGCTCGTTCGCCAAGCGGTCGCCCTCAACAGCTCTGGCAAGTCGAAAGCTTCGAAGAAGGCGATGTCCTAGGGATTCCGCCGGAGCTGCTATCGGCGAATGTTGGCGGACATGGGGCGGACACCTGGAGGAGGCGAACCTTGTCAGCGGCCCGGCCCGTCTAGCCAGATCGGCCGTCTTTGACCGTCCTGCGGACTGACGGGTATCATCGGCCGGCCCAGGGCTAACGACCCGGGCAGCGCGAAACGGCGTTCCGGCGTAGCTCAGTGGTAGAGCGGGCGGCTGTTAACCGCTTGGTCGTAGGTTCGAGTCCTACCGCCGGAGCCATTCACCGATTCGCATCGGCGAAGTCACCCGCCGAATGGCGCCCGAACAGCAGAACAGGACCGTCTCCTGCAAGGAAACGATCCTGTCCTGAACCGTCGCTCAGGGGATCCGCGGAGGCTCGAGGCGGCGTCAGCCGCGGCCAAGACCCCGCGAACCCTTTGCGAACCTCGCCACGAAGATCACGGCGATGGCGCCGAGCGTGGCGATGAAGATGCTCTCGATGTTGATGCCGTCAACCGTGCCGACCTTGAGAACGTTCGTTGCGATGTATCCACCCAGCAGGCCGCCCACGATGCCGAGCACGACCATCATCACGAGGCCCTCTCGGGAACCCATCACCTGGTTGGCCAGAAAGCCGGCGATGGCGCCGACCACGATCCATGCGACCCAACCCATGAATTCAATTCCTTCCGTGTTGCGCGACCCACGTTCGGCCGACGCTGTCTGCGGACCGACCCTGCCCGCCAGGGGACCGCAACGCGGTCAACGAGGAGTTCAGGCCGGCTGCCGCCGGAAAATCCCGACCGCCCAGATCACGATCAGCTCGAGGATCGTCCAGCCGACGATGGCCACGATGGCAGTGATGTCGAGCACCGAAGCTCCGGCATGTAACGCGTCGGTCTTGAGGATCCCCTCGAACGGAGCGACGAACAGCTGGCTGATATTCAGGATGCCGGACACCAGGCCGTTGGCCTGGTTCGCGTCGAGCAGGAGCAGGATGAAGCGAATCCCGATCACCAGCTGGATCAGCCCGAATAGCAGAACGACGACCCGCCGGGTCATCTCAGGAGATCCGGGGTCCGCGGTTGTCGTGCGCATCCTGTCGGTGCGGACAGTCTCTTGTCCCGTCTCCAGCGCTGGTTCTCGCGTGACGACCTCCTGGTCGACTTGCTCGTCGGTCATTGCTTCCTCCTTGACGCTCTGGCATCCGGGAAAGCGGGGCCACCCTGACCACCGCCGGGAGACGCTCCGGCCACTGCTGCACTTGCAGTGAACCATGGGGTGCTGGTATTGGCAACTGTAGTCATGGCAATCTACTGTAGTGATACCCGCTGATGGCCCTCTCTCTTGGCGCCGTTCTGCGACAGGCGCGCGAAGTTCGCAGCCTCTCCGCGGTTGAAGCCGCCCGCACGACCGGCATCTCCGCTGCGTACTTGAGCAAGCTCGAGAACGATGGAGTCAAGAAGCCCTCGCCGCATGGAACCAGGCGCGGGGCCAGTGGCGCCATCTGACCCGCGCGAACGGACCATCGATGCAACCATCGACCGTCCGTCGACGTCCGGAGCTTCATGAGACACATCAAGATGGCCCGGTCCGTTGGCATGGCGGCCGTCATCGTGCTGGTGCTTTCCGGTTGTCGTGGACTCGGCGGCACGCCGGTGCCGGTCACGGCGCAGGAAGCCGCCAAGCTCGCGATTGCGCAGGAATCCCGGTTTGGCGGCCTTGCTCCCCGGGACGGCAGCCTGATCGGCCAAGCCGCCTGGTACGACGTGCAGGCGTCCGGCGATGGGTGGCAGGTGACGATCCGCATGGGATGGGGGGACTGTCCCGCCGGCTGCATCAACGAGCATCGCTGGATCTATGCCGTCGGGCACGACGGCAGCGTCAGGCTGTCGAGCGAGGACGGCGAAACCCTGCCGGGCGCTCCCGGCATCCGCGGGATCGCGACTGCTGGACCGGTCTGCCCGGTCATCACTGACCCGCCCAATCCTGCCTGTGCGGATCGGCCAGTTGTTGGAGCCGTGCTGACGGTGACAGATCCGAGCGGATCCGAGGTCGCGCGCATGACCACCGGATCAGACGGTCGGTTCGCCGTTGCGCTCGCACCGGGAGCGTATCGCATCGTTCCGCAGCCGGTGGCAGGCCTGCTGGGGACGGCGTCGCCGGTCGAGATCCAGGTGGCGGCGGAGGGGCCGCTTACCGACCTGGTGGTGAGTTACGACACCGGGATTCGCTGACGCCAGAAATTGCGGAATCGACCGCTAACAACTCGATGGCTGGATCGTTGTAGCAGGTGAGCCGGGTATCGATGTTGGCGGGTCAAACTGCCAGGGCAGCCATCGGTGCTCGGCCCTTCGCATGCAATCGCCTTCGAGGAACGATCAGTGCTCCGGCGCCTCGAAGTCCGGATCGACCGGAGCGGTGGGTCCCACGTTGTCGAGGGTGGGGAGCAGAATCCAGCCCATCACCCCCATGGCGCAGGCAAAGATGACCAGCAGGACCGATCCGGATGGCTCGCCACTGAGCAGGAAATAGGCGATCGCCACCACCAGGATCAGGGCCGGCAGGGCCAGGTACTTCATCCGCGACATCCGCCGCATGATACTCGACCGGATGTTGAGATCCTCATCGGGGGAGTGGACAGAATCTGCGTAATTCTATGCACTAGCAGATCCACCCGCAGTCGGTCCGCGACAAAGTCCGTTCATCGATTGGACGCACGCCGCTCGCCGGTTCATTACCACGCACCAACGGCCGGGTGCTGAGCACCGCATCGGCTTCGGTCAGAGTGGCCTGGCGGATGGTGGGATCCGCGACGGGGGCGGATGCCTCGGGGAGGTCCAGCGTCAGGCCGGTCGGACGAGTCTGGGCGGGGTCGCCGGCCGGACGAGCGGTGACCACGGTGCCGTCGGGGTAGGGGAGCCAGAGGCCGCGCAGCCGCGCCACGAAGTGCTCCGCCATGCCCGGGACAAGCATCTCGACCCTGCCTCCGGTCGTGCGGCGATATCCGCGCGGGCGCTCGCTGACATGCACCCGGTCCACGAACCCCCGCTCGAGGAGTTCGCGCACGGCGATCGCCACGCCATCGGGGGCGTCAACCTCCGATCGGCCATCGCGGAACGTGGCGCGTCCGACAACCTCCGCCAGACCGGTCGGGCCGGTCGAGCGAAGGAGCTCGTAGACGATGGTATCTTCCGTCCGCAGGTCGGTCGGCCGCTGGATCACGGCGGCAGAATAGCCGATCGACCTTCGCGCAAGGGCCGCAACGATGCACCCGCGGGAGCCCGTGCTTCGCTAGAATCGATGGCCAGCAGGAGCGGAGGAGACCCGGTGAGCGGAGGCGACGAGCGCGGCTATCGCACGATGGTGACTGCCCAGGCGGACGAGCAGATCGACCACTGGGCGGCCGACCTGTTCATTGATTTCGCGAAGCGGCGCGGCGTGGGGACGGCCATCGCCGCCTTCTGCGAGGTCGCTGGGATCGATGATCGCGGATTCCAGCGCGCCTTCCTGGTCGGAGGCGGGCCGGACCACGTGATCGGCATCGACACCGGCGGCCAGCTGGCCGCTCCGATCTTCGAACTGCCGCGGGCCGTCGCCGGGCTGCGCCGGACGGATCCGCAGGCGCGCCGCAAGCTGGTCGACTTTCTCGTCGCCCAGCGCGAGGTGATGAGCTACACCCCGTAGACGAGCTTGGGGCTAGGGTTCGCGCGTCGCCCGAATGATGGCGATTGCGTTCTCCAGCTTCAGCTTGGTGACGGTCAGGTTGCGGGCCAGGTTGTCCCGGTTCGTATCGGGGATCTCGTCGAGCAGGTCACGCTGGGAGAGGATCGCCACCAACTCGTCGATCGCCTCTGCCAGCTTCGCCCGGTTGTCGATCAGGGCATCGTCGGTTGCCCGAACTGCCGCCACGTGTCCCGCCACGGTTCGCGCACGCCGCTTCGGCTTGCTGAGTTCCGCCTCCTCGGCCGCCTTGCCGCCGGTGATCGCGCGCAGCTTGGCCAGGGTAAGGTCGCCGGCAGCCACGCGTTTGGCGAGCCGCTTCCGGGTTCGCTCGTCGCCGATCTTCATCAGCTCGTAGGCGTGGCTCAGCGTGTCTTTGCGCACGGACACGAGCTCACGAATCTCGAGTGGCGCCTCCGCGAGCCTGATCCGATTCTCAACGTAGCCCTTGTCCTTGCCGATCTTCTGCGCGAGTTGGCGCAACGAGTAACCGAGGTCAGTCATCTTGCGGAACATGGCCGCCTCCTCGAGCGGCGAGACGTCCTCTCGCTGGAGGTTCTCGATGATCGAGACCTCGAGCGCGGTCTCCTCGTCGAACTCCACGACGATCGCAGGGATCGTCTCGCGCTCGGCCATGCGCGATGCGCGCCAGCGCCGCTCACCGGCGATCAGCTCATACTTGCCGCCGATCGGTCGCACCAGGATGGGCTGCAGGACGCCGTGCTCGCGGATCGAGGCGGCGAGCTCCGTCAGGGAATCCTCCTCGTAGGAGAGGCGTGGCTGCGCGGGGTTCGGCAGGATCCGATCGATCGGCACTTCCCGAATCTGCGCGCGCGTCGCACGTGACTCGATGAGGGAGACGGTACCGGGTGCGAGGTCGGTTGCCTGGGCCTCGTCAAAGAGGCGGTGGATGTTCTCGCGGAAGGCCGGGCGCTTGCTAGCCAAGTTCGATCACCTCGCGCGCCAAGTCGCGGAAGGCGCGGGCGGCTGCCGAGTTGGTCGCGTACTCGGTAATCGGCTTGCCGGTCAACGGCGCCTCTCCCAGTTTCACGGTGTTCTTGATCATGGTGTTAAAGACCCGATGGTCGCCAAGCTCCCGCAGGTTCTGGAGCATCTCTCGAGCCAGGACGGTCCGGCCATCGAAGAAGGTGGCCAACAGGCCAAGGATCTCGAGGTCATGGTTCAGCTTGAGCTTGATGGTGTTGATCACCTTGATCAGCGAGGTGAGCCCCTTGATCGCGTAGTACTGCGTCTGCACCGGAATGATGACTCGCGAACTTGCCACCAGCGCGTTGATTGTGAGCAGTCCAAGCGTTGGTGGGCAGTCGATGATGATGACGTCGTATTGGCGATCGGCCCATCCGGCGAGTGCATCGCGCAGCACCATTTCGCGTCCGATGGCGGTAAAGAGCTCGACCTCGGTCGATGCCAGCTCGAGCGTCGATGGCGCCACCGACAGGCCGGGCATCTCTGTCTGGCGGATCACCTCGTCCAGCGGGACGCGGTCGTCGGAGAGGACATCGGCCACCGAGTGGTGAACATCTGAAAGCGAAATGCCCAGCCCCACGGTCATGTTGGCCTGCGGGTCCATGTCGATGCACAGCACGCGGTAGCCGAGCTCAGCGAGCGCACCCGCGAGGTTGATCGAGCACGTCGTCTTGCCGACGCCGCCCTTCTGGTTCGCGATCGAGATTACCTTCGTCAAGACGTCACCTTCCAGCGGGGCGGGGGAGAGTCGAGGTCGCGACAGCGCGGACACCGATGATACCGGGACGACACGCCTCTGCGCCATCCGAGTTATCCACAAGCTGGGCGGCTGTCGACGTCTTTGTGCAAAGACAAGCCCGTATACTCGGACTTGTCCACCATCCATCGGGCCCATAGCTCAGTGGTTAGAGCATCCGGCTCATAACCGGCGGGACGCAGGTTCGATCCCTGCTGGGCCCACCAACGCGCGGAGGACGCCCAGTGTCGACATCTGAGAAGCACACGCGCCTGCGGCAGCTGCGCGAAGAGGCAAAGCTCGGTGGTGGCGCGCGCCGGATTGACCAGCAACACGAGCGCGGCAAGCTGACGGCGCGAGAACGACTCGAGCTGCTGCTCGACGAGGACAGCTTCAGCGAGCTCGACGCCCTGGTCACGCATCGGGCAACCGATTTCGGGTTGGATGACGAGCACTACCTCGGTGATGGCGTGGTCACCGGATTCGGCCGTATCGACGGTCGCACCGTGTTCGTCTACGCGCAGGACTTCACTGTCTTCGGTGGGTCGCTGTCGGAAGCGCATGCCGAGAAGATCTGCAAGGTGATGGACATGGCCATGGAGATCGGTGCGCCGATCATCGGCCTTTCGGATTCGGGCGGCGCGCGGATCCAGGAAGGCGTGGTGTCTCTGGGCGGATACGCCGAGATCTTTCTGCGCAACACGCTCGCTTCGGGCGTCGTGCCGCAGATCTCGGTGGTGATGGGACCCTGCGCCGGCGGCGCCGTATACTCGCCGGCGATCACCGATTTCACCGTGATGGTCGACGGGACCAGCTACATGTTCGTCACCGGACCGAACGTGGTGAAGACGGTGACGCATGAAGAGGTCGACCACGAGGGGCTTGGCGGCGCGCGCGTGCACAACGAGACGAGCGGGGTCGCGCACTTCCTTGCCTCCGGCGAGGCGCAGGCGCTTGCGCTGACCCGCCGAATGCTGGGATACATGCCATCGAACAACGTCGACCTGGCGCCGCTGCTGGGGGACTGGGCGGCTCCTGAGATCGACGGCGCGGCGCTGGACGCCGTGATCCCTGATTCCGCGCAGCGCTCCTACGACATGCACCAGGTGATCGGCGGCCTGATCGATGGCGGGTCGTTCACCGAGGTGCACGCCCTCTTTGCCCGGAACATCATCTGCGGCTTTGCGCGAATCGAGGGACGCAGCGTCGGGATCGTGGCCCAGCAGCCTGAAGTGCTGGCCGGCGTCCTGGACATCGACGCGTCTGACAAGGCCGCGCGCTTTGTTCGGTTCTGCGACTGCTTCAACATTCCGCTCGTCACGCTGGTGGATGTGCCGGGCTTTCTGCCCGGGGTCGACCAGGAACATCGCGGGATCATTCGGCATGGCGCCAAGCTCCTGTATGCGTACAGCGAGGCGACAGTTCCCAAGTTGACGGTGATCACCCGGAAGGCATACGGAGGCGCCTATGACGTGATGAGCAGCAAACACATCCGCGCCGATCTCAACTACGCATGGCCGACCGCGGAGATCGCGGTGATGGGCGTCGAAGGGGCGGTGAACATCGTCTTCCATGACCGAATCGACGAGGCTGCTGACCCGAATGTCGAGCGGGCGCGGCTGGTGGCGGAATACGAGGAGCGATTTGCGAACCCCTACGTGGCCGCCCGGTACGGGTACCTCGATGAGGTGATTCTGCCGTCCGAAACCCGCGCTCGGCTGGCAACCGGGCTCCGCCTGCTCGAGGGCAAGCGACAATCGCTGCCGGCCAAGAAGCATGGCAACATCCCACTCTGAGGCCTCGTCTTTGCGCAAAGACGAGATGACCGTGCGGTCGCCATTCCGCCGGCTGCTGATCGCAAACCGCGGAGAGATCGCCATTCGGGTGATCCGCGCCTGCCGCGATCTGGGGATCGAGTCGGTCGCTGTATACAGCGATGCCGATGCCGCTGCCCTGCACGTCTCGCTGGCCGACATGGCCGAGCGGATCGGTCCAGCGCCGGCCAGCGACTCCTACCTGTCGATCGATGCGATCCTTGCCGCTGCCCGACGATCGGGCGCCGAGGCGGTCCATCCGGGCTATGGCTTCCTCTCAGAACATGCCGCCTTCGCTTCGGCGGTGGAAGACGCGGGCCTGGTCTTCGTCGGCCCTCCGGCGGCCACCCTCGCCGCACTTGGCGACAAGCTGGCCGCGCGGCGCACTGCCGCTGCCGCCGGCGTGCCGATCGTCCCGGGGCTGACGGTCGAGCTGCAGATGGGCGGCGCCGGACCGGGAGCCGAGGACCTGGCGAAGGTGGGTTTCCCGGCACTCCTGAAGGCGGCGGCCGGGGGTGGTGGCCGCGGCATGCGCCGCGTCGACCGTGCCGAGGAGATCGGCCCGGCACTTGCCCTGGCGCGGCACGAGGCGAGCGCCGCCTTCGGCGATGGGACCATCTACCTGGAGCGCCTCCTCTCGCCTGCGCGTCACATCGAGGTGCAGCTGTTGGGGGATCGTCACGGGCAGCTTTCCGTCCTCGGCGAGCGAGAGTGCAGCATTCAGCGACGCCATCAGAAGCTGGTCGAGGAGACGCCGTCCCCGGCGGTCACGCCGACGATCCGCGAGGCGCTGTTCGCCAGCGCCCGCCGCATCGCCGGGGCGGTCGAATTCCACAATGCGGCGACCGTGGAGTTCCTCCTCGATGATGCCGGGCGGCACTACTTCCTGGAGATGAACACCCGACTGCAGGTCGAGCACGGAGTGACCGAGCTGGTAATGGGGCTCGACCTGGTTGGCTGGCAGATTCGCGTGGCGGCCGGCGAGCGCCTGCCTGAGGAGCTGCTCGACGTGTCCCCGCGTGGACACGCCATCGAGGTTCGGCTGTACGCGGAGGATCCGCACGATCAGTTCCGGCCGTCGGCGGGCAGGATTAGCGCCTGGCAGATGCCTTCGGGCCCGGGGGTCCGTGTCGACGCCGGCGTCGAGGGCGACACCTCGCTGCCGCCCGAGTACGACCCGCTGCTTGCCAAGCTGATGGTGCACGGCGCGGATCGGCCCGCGGCCATCGCGCGTCTGCGCCGAGCCCTGGACGAGACCGTGATCGGCGGCGTGCAGACCGACCTCTCCTTCCATCGCTGGCTTGTCGACCAGCCGGACTTCGTCCGGGGCGCATATCACACCGGGCTGATTGCCGAGGGATGGGCCGATGGGCCGCCGGTTGGCGCTGACGACGCGGCGATCGCGGCACTGGTCGCCGCCGGGGCGCGCTCCCGGACCACCAGCGACACCAATGCTGGCAACGGTCACCGCGACGCGCTTGAGGCGCCGGAGCGGCGTGGCTGGGCGGTCGAGGGACGGCGCTTCGCCATCAAAGCGCGGCGGCCGCGATGAGCGACCTCGAGCTGCGGGTGGCTGGTGAGGTCGTCCTCCCGGCGGAAGGCTGGACGATCACCTGGCTCGACACTGATGGTGGACTCGCGCGACTCAGCGACGGAACGCACTCGATCACGGTTCTGGCGGAGGGATCGGGAAGCGATTGGGTGGTGACCCTGCGCGGTCGACGCATTCAGGTCACGGTCATGAGCTGGCGGGAACGAATGCTGGCGGAGGCAGAGACCGCCACGGCGAGGACGACAGGCCCGGTGTCGGTGATTGCCACCCTGCCCGGGCTGGTCGTGGCAGTTGCAGCCACGGTCGGAGCCGAGGTGTCCATGGGCGATGGGCTCGTCACGATCGAGGCGATGAAGATGCAGAACGAGGTGCGCGCGCCCCGGGCCGGTCGCGTGACCGAGCTTCACGTGACGGTTGGGACGCGGATCGGGGCGGGAGAGCCGCTGCTCCGCATCGAGTAGGGCAGGCGAGGCCGTCGAGCCACGCCGGGTGGGTCAGCGGCATCAGTACACTAGGCGGCGATGAGCGATCCAGGGCGGCCCGTGCACCGGTCTACCTCCGGCAGCGAGGTGCGCACCGTGTACGGTCCCGCCGACATCGCCGGTCTGTCGCCGGACGAGACGATCGGTGAGCCGGGCCGCTTCCCGTACACCCGCGGGATTCACGCCGACGGCTACCTTGGACGACCCTGGACGATGCGCCAGTACGCGGGCTTCGGGTCCGCCGAGGAGACGAATCGGCGCTTCCGCTACCTCATGGCAAGCGGTCAGACCGGCCTCAGCGTTGCCTTCGACCTGCCGACCCAGATGGGCTACGACAGCGACGACCCGATTGCCGATGGCGAGGTGGGGAGAGTCGGCGTGCCGATCGACTCGATCGCGGACATGGAGCTGCTCCTCGATGGCATCGCGCTCGATCGGGTCAGCACCAGCATGACCATCAACGCCACCGCGGCCATCCTGCTGGTGCTGTACGAGGCGGTTGCCCGCCGGCGGGGGATCGGCTCGGATCGGCTGCGCGGCACGATCCAGAACGACATCCTCAAGGAGTACATCGCGCGCGGCACCTACATCTTCCCCACGGGTCCCTCGATGCGCCTGGTGACCGATACCTTTGCCTATTGCCGGGCCGAGATGCCGGCCTGGAACACCATCAGCATCAGCGGCTACCACATGCGCGAGGCAGGAGCCACCGCGGTACAGGAGGTTGCCTTCACCCTGGCCAACGCGATCGCGTACTGCGAGGCGGCGACCGCGGTTGGTATGGCCTTCGACGAATTTGCGCCGCGGCTCTCGTTCTTCTTTGCCGCCCACAACGACCTGTTCGAAGAGGTCGCCAAATTCCGGGCCGCGCGAAGAGCGTGGGCCGAGCTTGCACGCGACCGATTTGGCGCTCGGGACCCACGCAGCATGGAGATGCGCTTCCACGTCCAGACCGGCGGAAGCACCCTGACAGCCCAGCAGCCGGACACGAACGTCGTGCGCACCTCGGTGCAGGCCCTCGCGGCGGTGCTGGGCGGCGCGCAGTCGCTGCACACCAATGCCCTCGACGAAGCGCTCGGGCTACCGAGTCCGTCGAGTGCCCGGCTGGCGCTCCGAACGCAACAGGTGCTGGCCTACGAGTCCGGCCTGTCCACCCCGGTCGATCCACTCGGCGGTTCCTATTACGTGGAGGCCCTGACCGAGGAGCTGGTCGAAGGGGTCCGGGCTGAGCTGGCGGAGATCGAGCAACGCGGGGGAACGCTGGCGGCCCTGGCCGATGGCTACCAGCAGGGCGCCATCGCTGAGGCGGCCTACCAGTTCCAGCGCTCGCTGGAGGCCGGCGAGCGCATCGTGGTCGGGGTCAACGCCTTCGTCGAGGCCGGTGAGGAGGAGCGCCCGCAGCCGCAGCCGATCGATGCCGAGGCCGAGCGGCGGCAGGTTGAGCGCACGCGGGCCGTCCGTGCAGCTCGGGACGCGGCCGTGGCAGGTCGCGCACTTGCCGACCTGGAGTCGGCGGCCACCGGCACGGAGAATCTCCTCCCGCGCCTGCGGACCTGCGTGGAGGCGCACCTGACGATCGGTGAGATCAGCGGCGCCCTGCGCCGGACCTGGGGGGAGCACCGGCCGTGACGATCGGGCCGATCGACCACGTCGCGATTGTGGTGCGCTCGATCGACGAGGCGCTGCCGCGCTATCGGGCGCTGTTCGGCTGGGAGCCGCTCGACGAGCCACGGGTCTTCGCTTCGCAGCACGTGCGACTGTGCTTCCTTCCCAGCGGTCCCGAGCCGGCGGCGCGCATCGAGCTGGTCGAGCCGGTCGACGAGGAAAGTGGGGTGGCCCGCTTCCTGGCAGCGCGCGGCGAGGGGCTTCATCACGTCTGCCTCCGCAGCTCGGACCTTCCCGCTGACCTCGCAGCGCTGGCGGCCGCCGAAGCCGACCTGATCGACCACGTGCCGCGCCCCGGGGCGCATGGGCCGGTCGCGTTCATCCACCCGCGCAGCCTCAACGGGGTGCTGTGGGAGCTGCTTGAGCGATCCGGCCAGCCCGGAGGGTAGCGGACGCCGGCCTCCCGCAGCAGGGCGGGGATCTGCGACGGGCTGTCGGCCACGCGAATGCCCGCCGCCTGGAGGGCCAGCCGCTTTGACTCGGCGGTCCCGGCACCACCGGAGATGATTGCCCCGGCGTGGCCCATGCGGCGTCCGGGCGGAGCGGTACGGCCGGCGATGAAGGCGGCCATCGGCTTGTGCACCTCGCGCGCGCAGAAGGCCGCGGCGCGCTCCTCATCGTCCCCCCCGATCTCGCCGATCATGACGATCGCCTCGGTCTCGGGGTCCTGGTTGAACATGTCCAGCAGGTCGATGAAGTTGGTGCCCACGATCGGATCGCC
>JANMPX010000074.1:0-5051 GCA_031370085.1 Chloroflexota bacterium
GTCTCCCGCCAAGGCCAAGACCATCGAGCGGTACCTGGGGGACGGCTACACGGTGATTGCCTCGTACGGCCATGTCCGCGACCTCCCGGAGCGGAGCCTGGGGGTCGACGTCGACGGCGATTTCACACCGCGCTATGAGCCGCTCAAGGAGCGGCGCAAGGACCTCGATCGGCTCGCCGAGCTGGCCAAGCGAGCCGACCTCGAGTGGCTGGCCACCGACCTCGACCGCGAGGGCGAGTCGATCGCGTGGCACATCGCCCAGTTCGCCGGATTGCCCGATGAGCGCGTGCGGCGGGTCACCTTCAGCGAGATCACCAAGTCGGCCATTGACGCGGCTTTCGCCCATCCGCGGGCCATCAACCTGGACCTGGTAAATGCCCAGCAGGCGCGCCGCGTGATCGATCGGCTGGTCGGCTACAAGCTCAGCCCGCTGGTCAGCAGCAAGATCCGCCGCGGGCTGTCCGCCGGGCGAGTGCAGAGCGTGGCGGTGCGACTGGTGGTCGAGCGCGAGCGCGAGATCGACGCCTTCAACCCCGAGGAGTACTGGAGCCTGGCCGTGGAGCTGGCCAGGCGCGGCGAGCCCGGCCGCTTTACCGCCGAGCTGTCCCGCATCGACGGCAAGAAGGCCAAGGTCACCAGCGCGGAGCAGGCCGCCGAGCACGAGGCCGCGCTGCGGGCCGCGGCCTACCAGGTCGCCGCGGTGACGCGCACCCAGCAGCGCAAGGCAGCGCCGCCCCCGTTCACCACCAGCACGCTTCAGCAGGAGGCGTCCCGCAAGCTGAGCTTTGGCGCGAAGCGCACCATGAGCGTTGCACAGTCGCTGTACGAGGGGATCGCCCTGCCGGGGGGCCAGGTGGGCCTGATCACCTATATGCGCACCGACTCGCTGTCGATCTCGTCGGGCGCGGTCGCCGAGGCGCGTGGCGTCATCGCAAAGCGCTTCGGCGCCGATTTCGTGCCCGACAAGCCCAACGCGTTCAGGAATCGGAGCCGGGGAGCGCAGGAAGCGCACGAGGCGATCCGTCCCTCGAGCTTCGCGCGGTCGCCCGAATCGCTGCGCAGTCATCTCAAGCCTGACGAATATCGGCTCTACGAGCTGATCTGGAAGCGCGCCATCGCCAGCCAGATGAGCCCGGCGCGCTTCGACCAGGTCGGGGTCGACGTGGCCGCGGGCCGCTACACGCTGCACGCCGGGGCGCGCAAGCGAGTCTTCGACGGTTACCAGGCGGTCTACATCGAGGGGCGCGACGACGAGGAGGACGAACGCCTGACGGTGCTGCCCGACCTGCGACAGGACGAGCCGCTGGACCTGGCGTCGCTCACCTCCGAACAGCATTTCACCCAGCCGCCGCCGCGCTACACCGAGGCAACCCTGATCAAGGCGCTCGAGGAGCACGGCATCGGCCGCCCGTCGACCTACGCACCGACCATCGACACCATTCGGCAGCGCGGCTACGTGGCCATCAAGGAGCGCCGCCTGTCTCCGGAGGAGCCGGCCTACAAGGTCACCGACCTGCTGGTCGAGCATTTCCCCGAGGTCGTCGACCTGGAGTTCACGGCCCGCATGGAGGAGCAGCTCGACGACGTGGCCGCTGGTCGCCAGGAATGGGTGCCGATGGTGCGCAGCTTCTGGGATCCGTTCAGCGCCAAGGTGATCGAGGGACGCACCAAGATCGCCAAGCAGGTCGAGATGACCGATATCGACTGCCCGGTCAGCGGCCACAAGATGATGAAGCGCTACGGTCGCAACGGCTGGTTCCTGGGCTGCTCGGCCTACCCCGAGTGCAAGCACACCATGCCGATTCCCGGCGAGGAGCCGGTCATCCCGCCCGATCTGCCCGGGGTCGGGGAGAAGTGCCCCGTCTGCGGAGAGGGGACCCTGGCTGCGCGAAGCGGTCGCTTCGGCCCGTTCGTCGGCTGCGACCGGTATCCGGATTGCAAGCACATCGTCCGCCAGGAGCGTGCCACCGAGCGGTTCGGGGTCTGCCCCAAGTGCGAAAAGGGCACGGTGGTGACGAAGCACGCGCGCCGCGGCCGCAGGCCGTTCTGGGGGTGCGATCGCTATCCGGAGTGCGACTACACCAGCTGGACGCGCCCCGCCTCGGTTGACGGATCCGATGGGCCGGCGGCCGGGGTGGCCGGCCGCGCCGGTGGCTGACTCGCCGGTCGGCGACTCAGCGCTCGCCCTGGAGCGATTCCTGGGCCACCTGTCGAGCCGCAACGCGTCGCCGCGCACCATCGTCGAGTACCGCCGCCACGCGGCCGAGTTCCTCACCTTTCTGGACCGCAGCCACGTCGCCTGGGGCGCCCCTGACCGTGCCACCGTGCGCGCCTACCTCTCGTGGCTCGCCGACCGGGAGCTTTCCGCCTCAGCGGTCGGCGGGCGTCTGGCGGCGATCCGCTCGCTCTACCGCCACGCCACCCGCCAGGGCTGGCTGGCCGCCGACCCGCTGGCCGGCGTCCGCTCGCCGAAGCGTCCCGGACGCCTGCCGCGGGTCCTGTCAGTGGCCGATGCCGCGCGCCTGGTCGAGGCACCCCGCAAGATGATCCTGGTCGGCCGGCGCCAACGCGATCCGCTGACCGCCGATGCGGCCGCCCGCCGCGACGCGGCACTGCTGGAGCTGCTGTATGCCACCGGCATGCGGATCAGCGAGCTGTCCTCTCTGTCAATCGACCGGGTCGACCTGGCGCGGCGCCGGCTGCGGGTGGTAGGCAAGGGCAACAAGGAGCGCGAGCTGCTGTTTGGCGAGCCGGCGGCCCGCGCGGTGCGGGCGTATCTCGCCAGCGGGCGATCAACGCTGGCGGCACGGGCGTCGCAGCCCAGCGCCGCGCTGTTCCTGAACGCCTCCGGTGGGCCGCTGACGGCACGTGGGGCACGGATGGTGGTCGATCGCTGGGTGAACGCCAGTGGGGCCCCGGCCAACACCTCGCCGCACACCCTGCGCCACAGCTTCGCAACCCACCTGCTCGAAGGCGGCGCCGATCTGCGCACGGTGCAGGAGCTGCTGGGCCACGTCTCGCTGGCCACCACCCAGATCTATACCCATCTCTCCGACGCCTCGCTGCGCAGCGCCTATCGCTCCGCGCATCCACGCTCCGGTCGGGCCGCTCCCGGCCGGCCGGAGCGGTGAGCGGCCTGGCCGCGGGAGCGGCCTCTTCGGGACGCGTGCTGGCCCGGGCCGGCCTGGTCCTCACCGCCGCCGCACTGGCCAGCCGCCTGCTCGGCTGGGTGCGCCTGCTGGTGATCGGCTCACAATTCGGGGCGTCGCGCGACCTGGACGCCTACTTTGCCGCTTTCCGCATCCCCGACGCCATCTTCCAGCTGGTCATCGCCGGAGCCCTGAGCGCGGCGCTGATCCCGGTCTTCAGCGGCTACCGGGCGCGGGGCGAGGAGGACGAGGCCTGGAAGCTGGCCAGCAGCGTGATCAACCTGGTGCTCATCGCGCTGGCCGTCTTCAGCCTGGTGATGGCCATCCTGGCGCCGCTGGTGGTGCCGTTCATCGCTCCGGGGTTCGATGCCCCGACCACCGAGCTGACCGTGCGCATGACCCGCGTGATGCTGCTGAGTCCGGTTTTCATCGGGATGGGGGCGGTGGTCAGCGGGGTCCTCAACAGCTATGAGCGTTTCACCGTGCCGGCCATCGCCCCGCTGGTCTACAACCTGGCGATCATCGCTTCGGCCGTGGTGCTGGCGCCGATCATGGGCGTCGAGGGACTGGCGGTGGGCGTGGCGCTCGGCTCGCTGCTGCATCTCGCCATCCAGCTGCCGCAGCTGCGCCGGGTGGGGCAGCGCTACGACCTGACGATCGGCCTGTCGCACCCCGGCGTTCGCAAGGTGGCCTGGCTGATGGGACCGCGCATGCTCGGGCTGGCCGCCGCCCAGATCAACTTCATCGTCAGCACGGTGCTGGCCAGCGGCCTGCCCGCAGGGAGCCTCACGTCGTTCAACTACGCCTTCCAGCTGATGCAGGTGCCGGTTGGCGTGGTCGGCATCAGCGTGGCGGTGGCGCTCTTCCCGCGCCTGTCGCGCGAGGCGGCACTCGGGAAGCTGATCGACGTCCGGCGTTACGTGGCCCAGACCCTGCGCATCCTGCTTTTCGTGGCGGCGCCGCTGACCGCGATCATGGCCGTGCTGCGCGGGCCGCTCACCGCGGTGTTCTTCCAGTACGGCCTGTTCAGTGCCCGATCGACCGCCCAGACAGCCGATGCGCTCCTCTTCTTCACCGTGGGCCTCGCCGCGTATACCGTGGTGCACGTGCTTGCCCGCGCCTTCTATGCCCTCCAGGACACCCGCACGCCGGTGCTGTGGGCGATCCTGTCGGTGGCGCTCAACGTGCCGCTCATGATCTGGCTGGTGGGGCCGATGCGCGTCAACGGCCTGGCGCTCGCCATGTCGATCACCGCCACGGTCGAGGTGCTGGGCCTGGTCTGGGCGCTGCACGATCGGCTCGGCGGCCTTGAGCTCGGTGAGGTGCTGACCTCGCTTGGGCGCTCTGCCGCGGCCGCGAGCGGGGCCGGGCTGCTCATCTTCGGCGGGCTGCAGGTGGTCGACCTGTGGTTCGGCGGTGCCCTGGTCAACGGCTTCGGCCGGCTGGTCGTGCTGCTGACGCTGTCGGTCCTGGGGCTGCTGGCCTACGCAGCATTCGCGCTGGCCCTGCGCTCCACCGAGCTGGGCGAGCTGCGCCGACTCCTGCGCCGCCGCCTGAAGGGCGCTCCCGAGGAGGGCGCCGCGTGAGCGCCGAGCTCGGCCCGCCTGGTGGCACGCTGGGTCTCGGCACGCTCACCGACCGGATCGGCCCGCAGAAGGTAGTCGGCCTGCCCGCCGGCGAGATCCGCGCACTGACGTACGACTCCCGGCGGGTGAGCCCCGGGGCCCTCTTCTTTGCGGTCCCCGGTGAGCACGCCGACGGCCATCGGTTCGTGCCCGAGGCCGTGACTGGAGGAGCGGTCGCCGTGGTGGTCGAGCACGAGCTGCCCGATGCCGGCGTGCCGCAGCTGGTAGTGGCCAACGCGCGCCATGCCCTGGCCGACGCTGCCGATCTGTGGTTCGG
>JANMPX010000279.1:0-4759 GCA_031370085.1 Chloroflexota bacterium
GCTTCGTGCTGGTCACCCTCTACATGGGCCCCATCGGGCTCTTGCTGTATGTCATGGCCGACAAGGAACCCATGCCAGGCGGCCATGAAGAATTCATCAAGCCGCTGTGGAAACAAGGGGTGGGCTCCACCGTGCACTGCGTGGCGGGCGATGCCACCGGGATCATCGTGGCGGCCGTGGCGGTCGCCCTGGTCGGTCTGCCGATGTGGATCGATTTGATCGTCGAATACACTGCCGGTTTTCTCTTCGGTCTGCTGATCTTCCAGGCGCTGTTCATGCGCAAGACGATGGGCGGCACCTATATCGAAAACGTGAAACGAAGCTTTCTGCCCGAGTTCATTTCGATGAACTGCATGATGGGGGGCATGGCCCCGGTCATGGTCCTGCTGATGATGGGCCGCGACATGCGGGCGATGTGGCCCGGCGAACCGTTGTTCTGGATGGTGATGTCGCTCGGCATCATCGCCGGTTTCGCGATCGCCTACCCGGTCAACGTCTGGATGGTGTCACGCGGCCTCAAGCACGGGCTGATGACCAAACGTGCGGACGACGCCTCGTCGAGCAAGGGCGACACGATGGCTGGTATGGACCATGGGGGTATGTCCATGCCGAAGGCATCGGCCGCAACCACGAAACGGGCGTCGGCCGGCACAAAAGCATCCGCCAAGTCCAAGGCTGCCGCCGGTAAGGGCGGCGATCAGGAGAAGGAGTCCATGGACATGGCTGGCGGGTCCGAGATGCAGTCCAACGTCACCCGGCCGCAGCTGGTCACGATCACGATCTTCACGCTGCTCATGCTGGCCGCCGGCATGACGCTGCCGTCCGCCTTCGTAAATCTGCGGCTCAGTGCGCACGACGTCCGCGGCGCGATCATGCCGCCGGGCATGATCATGACGGAGGAGACTCCAGCCGCAGCGATGCTCGACATGGCGGCCGTGGACCCCCGAGGCGTCTCGGCTACGTACGGCCTCGACACGAGCGGCGGGCAACCGCTCGCGCCGCACCTCGAAGACGGCGTCAAGGTCTTCGACCTGGTGACGTCGGTGATTCGCTGGCAGATCCTGCCGGCAGTGTCCGTCACCGCCTACGCGTTCAACGGGCAGGTGCCCGGGCCGACGCTGCGCTTCCGGCAGGGGGATCGCGTGCGGATCAACGTCACCAACCAGTTACCGGACACAACCACTGTGCACTGGCACGGTTTGGTGCTGCCCAACGTCATGGACGGTCCGGCCAACATCACGCAGAAGCCCATCGAGCGCGGGCAGGTCTATCGCTACGAATTCACCGCGGTCCAGGCCGGTTCGTTCCTGTATCACTCGCACGACCACGTCGACCGTCAGCAATCGCTGGGTCTGTATGGCGCGTTAATCATCGACCCGGCCAGTCCGGCGGACGAGCTCACCGCCGATCACGAGTACACCATCCAACTGCAGGAGTGGCTCGTACGGGAAGGTCTGACCTATCCGGCGATGCCGATGGACGGCGGCCAGCCGAACTACTTCACCATCAACGGACGGGCGTTCCCTTCGACCGACATGATCAAGATGAAAGTCGGCGAAACGCTCAAGGTGCGATTCATCGGCTCCAACAATGGCTTCATTCATCCCATGCACATCCACGGCGGGCCCTTCGTGGTGGTGGCGCGCGACGGCGAGACGCTCGCGCCCGCGGCCCGTTTCAAGGCCGATACCATCAATGTGGGTCCCGGACAGCGCTACGACGTGATCTGGACGGCGCTCAAACCCGGGAAGTGGATGATCCACTGCCACATCGGGCACCACACCACGAACAACAACACCGAAGAAAATGGCGGGGGCGGCCTGATGATGCATATCGAGGTCGAGGGGGATCCGACCAAGTGAGCCGATTGGCTGCTTTTGCCCGTCGGGTCATCAGCGACACGGTGTCGTGCCGACCACGAACGCACGTCCCAGCGTGGCATCCAGCGCCTGAACGATCTCAGTCGCGCAGCCGACGTAGACCACGATCAGCGGACCCTGCCGGTAGAAGCGCGGTGTGCTCACCCACATGATCCGCGACAGCGGCGCTGGCTGGCCGTCGGCGGACACCTGTGCCGCGTCGGCTGCTGCGGCCTCGGCCGTTGGATACGCGAACGTGCTGACGCGTGCGTCGTTCAGGAGGACCTGCTGCGCAGGCACCGTAAAGTACCCGTTGGTCTCAGGCGGGATCCGCTCGGCGAGCTTGACGGTCACCCCTTGCCCCCTGAGGGCTTCGAGCCATGTATTCAGCGCACCGGCCGACGTGGGGCCGGCTGGCGCACTTCGATAGCAGGACACGGCCACGAGCCACGACAGGGTCACGGCCGCGACGACGTGCGTTGGGCGGAGGGTCATACCTTCGTTGTTCATCTTACCCGGGCAGAACTATTTCGCAACGCCTTGCGCGAGGCGCGCAGGTGGCATGATGAAAGGATGGACGCAGCGACGACCGTAGTTGATCCTGTGTGCGGGATGACCATCAATCCCGCGAAGGCCGCGGGTACGTCGGAGTACAAGGGACAGCGCTACTACTTTTGTAACCCGAAGTGCCTGAGCCGATTCCAGGCGGATCCGGAATCATTCCTCAAACGCCCGGCACCATTGGCACTCTCAGGGCATGCCCCCTCAGCACCCTTAGCGCCGTTAGCATCGATAGCACCTCGATCGGAGCGGGTGGAATACACGTGCCCGATGCATCCCGAGATCGTGCGCGACGCCCCGGGGAGCTGTCCGATCTGCGGGATGGCCCTCGAGCCCCGGACCGTGACGCTGGACGATGCCCCGAATTCGGAGCTCGCCGACATGTCGCGCCGCTTCCGGATTGGCGCCTGGTTGTCGCTGCCGGTCGTCGGGCTGGCCATGGGCGACATGGTCTTCGGCATGGGGCTCGGCGGTCGTGTCGATCCACGGCTGACGAACTGGATCGGGCTCGTGCTCTCGACGCCGGTCGTCCTCTGGGCGGGATGGCCCCTGTTTGTCCGCGGCTGGGCCTCCATCGTGAACCGGAGCCCGAACATGTTCACGCTGATCGCCATCGGCATCGGCGCCGCCTACGCCTTCAGCGTCGTGGCCACGCTCGCACCCGGTCTCTTCCCCGAAGGCTTCCGGGTGCACGGTGTCGTCGAGACGTATTTCGACACCGCGGTCGTCGTCACGGTGCTCGTCCTGCTCGGCCAGGTACTCGAACTCAAGGCGCGTGGGCAGACCAGCTCCGCGATTCGCCAGCTGCTGGGGCTTGCTCCGAAGACGGCGCGCATCATTCGCGACGGACAGGACGCGGATGTGCCGCTCGCGTCGGTCGTGGTCGGCGATTTGTTGCGCGTCCGGCCCGGCGAAAAGATTCCCGTCGACGGGGTGGTCGTCGAGGGGCGCAGCGCCGTGGACGAGTCGATGGTCACCGGCGAACCCGTCCCGGTCGAGAAGACGTCCGGCCTGCGCGTCACCGGCGCGACGATCAACGGCACCGGTTCACTCGTGATTCGCGCCGATCGTGTCGGGGCCGACACGCTGCTCGCGCAAATCGTCCGGATGGTGAGCGAGGCGCAGCGCACGCGCGCGCCGATTCAGCGGCTCGCCGATCGCGTCGCCGCCTATTTCGTTCCCGCCGTGGTCATCATCGCGGTGGCGGCGTTCGTGATGTGGAGCCTCTGGGGGCCTGAGCCTCGTCTGGCGCACGCGCTGGTCAACGCGGTGGCGGTACTGATCATCGCGTGCCCCTGTGCCCTGGGCCTCGCCACGCCGATGGCGATCATGGTCGGCACGGGCCGCGGAGCGACTACCGGTGTCCTCATCAAGAACGCCGAAGCGCTCGAGAAGCTTGAGAAGGTCGACACGCTGGTGGTCGACAAGACCGGCACGCTGACCGAAGGCAAGCCGCGCGTGACGCAGATCGTCGCGCGTGCGCCATTCGCGGAGCCGGACGTGCTCCGATTCGGAGCATCACTCGAACAGGCGAGCGAACATCCGCTCGCCGCCGCGATCCTCGCCGCCGCGCGCGAAGGGTCGGTCACCGTGCCGGCGGCAGGCGGGTTCGACTCGGTGACGGGACAGGGCGTCAAGGGGACGGTTGAGGGCCGGGCCGTTCTGCTCGGCAACGTGGCGCTGATGCAGGCCAACGGCGTGGATGTGTCGTCGCTCGCCAGCCAGGCGGACACACTCCGGTCCGAAGGGCAGACCGTGATCTTTATCGCGGTGGACCGCGCGCCGGCCGGGCTGATCGCGGTCGCCGATCCCATCAAGGCCTCGACCGCGGAAGCGATTCGGCTCCTGCACGAGGAGGGGCTCCGCATCGTCATGCTCACCGGCGACAGTGCCGCCACCGCCAATGCCGTCGCGCGGCAGCTCGGGATTGACGAAGTGATTGCGGAGGTGCAGCCGGATCAGAAGCGCGCCGCCGTGCTTCGGCTGCAAGGGGAGGGACGGGTGGTCGCGATGGCCGGCGACGGCATCAACGATGCCCCCGCGCTGGCGCAGGCGCACGTCGGGATTGCCATGGGCACGGGCACCGATGTCGCAATCGAGAGCGCCGGCATCACGCTGGTGAAGGGGGACCTCCGCGCGATCGCGCGCGCGCGGAAACTGAGCCGCGCGACGATGCGTAATGTCCGGCAGAATCTCTTCCTGGCGTTCGTCTATAACGCGACCGGCGTGCCGGTGGCCGCGGGGGTCCTGTACCCGTTGACCGGGACCCTCATCGGTCCGATTTGGGCCAGCGCGGCCATGACACTGAGCTCCGTGTCCGTGATCGGCAATGCGCTGCG
>JANMPX010000293.1:0-7415 GCA_031370085.1 Chloroflexota bacterium
ATCCGCTCCAGGCGCAGCTCGCCGAAACCGAAGTCGACCAGGGTGTTGAGCGCATCGGTCCCGTGGCCCTTGCCCAGGTAGCGCCGATCGCTGATGAAGATGCCGACCACCCCGCTCCCGTTCAGCTTGTCGACGTTGCGCAGGAAGATGGTCCCGATGGGGCGCTGCTCGCCGAGCAGGCAGATGCTGTATGGGTAGCCGGTCTGGCCAGCCTGTGACAGCATTTCCGTGGCGAAGCGCTCCGCGGCGGCGCGGCTCATCGGTGTCTTGACGCCCAGGAAGTGGCCAACCTCGGCATCTCCGGCGAACTGGCTATCCTCGATCACGTCGCTCGGCTCGATCGGCCGCAGCCAGACGCGCTCGCCGCGGAGCATGGGCTGGGGTGCGGGCGCCTCGGCTTCGACCATGCGCCGCATGATACCGGCCGTGTCGTAGGCTAGGAGCGATGCCGACCATCCGCAGCCGCAGCTGGGTCGCCGCTCCGCCCGAGCGGGTCTTCACCTTCTTCGACGATCCGGCAAACCTGAGCCGCCTGATGCCACCGCCGGTCCGCATCGAGCTGCTGAGGGTCGATCCGGCTCCACCTCGGGCAGGCAGCATCTTCGAGTTTCGCTACGGGATCGGGCCGTGGCAACGGACCTGGACGGTGCGGCTCCTCGAGCGGGTGGAAGGGGAGCGGTTCGTGGATGAGACGATCTCCGGACCCCTCGTCCGCTTCCACCATTCGCACTCGTTCCGGGCGGCCCGGAACGGGACCTGGATCACCGACGAGGTCGACTTCCACGTCGGGCCCGGAGGGCCGGCGGGCGCCACCCTGGACTGGCTTGCCGGCTGGGTGATGCGAGCGACCTTCGTCTACCGGCACGCGCTCCAGCGCTGGATTCTCTCGGGCTGACCGTGCGGTTGCGCGGCGGGGTGGCCCCGCGTACCGTGGCCGCCACCATGGATCCCGCGCGCGCCAGCTGGTATGCCCGCTTCCCCGAGGGTTGGTGGGGCTACCACTGGAGCCTGCCAAGACCGATGAGCGCGGTCGAGCTGGCCCAGAGCGGCAGCCTGGACCACCGATTGATGGCAACCCTGTGGGCGGTCGTTGCCCGCCGACGGAGCGTGATGCTCGCTTCGGAGGCCCCGATGGCCGGCAAGACCACCACCCTATCGGCCCTGGTCGACTTTCTGCCGCTGGGGAGCGTGGGGGTCTTCCTGCGCGGCTGGCAGGACGACGATAGCTGGACCGATGAGATCGGCCCCGAGCGCGGCTACCTGCTCGTCAACGAGATGAGCGACCATCTGCCGATCTACGTCTGGGGCGCAAATGCGCTGCTGGCATTGCGACTGGCGGGGAGCGGCTACGGGCTGGGTGCCACCATGCACGCCGACTCGCTGCCCGAGGCACTCAGTCTGTTGCGGGACGATCTGGGTGCCGCCGATACGGACCTGGCGGCTCTCACCATCTACCTGCAGTACTCGGCGTATCGCACGCCGGCGGGCATGTACCGCCGGGTCGAGGAGGCGTGGCACCTGCGAATTGACCCATCCGGGGACCTGGCGCCCGTCCGCCTGGCGGCCATCAGCGGCGACCGCTCGCCGAGCCTGACCGGTGCCCAGCGCGAGCCGATCCCACCGCTGCTCTCGGGCGACGGGGGGCGCGCCGAGCGTCCGCTCGAGCACGATGGCGCGGCCTACGAGCTGCTGGCCGCGTCGTTGGGCCTGACGAGCCAGGCGCTCGAGGCGGAGCTCGCCCAGCGCTCCGCCTTCCTGGTCGAGCTCGCGGAGCGCGGCATCTGCGACCCATGGGATGTGGCTGCAGCCGCGGCCGACTATCCTGCCCTCCCTGTCCATGGAGCAACCGCATGACCGAACATCCAGCCGCCGGGACCCTGGGAGAGCTGCGTGCCGCCGGTTATCGGTCCCGCACCGTCAAGGAGGAGATGCGGGCGAACCTGGTCGCCCGACTCCGCCACGGGGAGCCGCTGCTGCCGGGGATCATCGGCTACGACCAGACGGTGGTGCCGCAGATCGAGAATGCCATCCTGGCCGGACAGGACATCATCCTGCTGGGGGAGCGTGGTCAAGCCAAGAGCCGCATCGCGCGCTCGCTGATCGGCCTTCTCGACGAGTGGCTGCCCGCGGTGGCCGGAGCGGAGCTCCATGACGACCCGCTGCAGCCGGCCAGCCCCTTTGCACGGGACCTGGTCGCTCAGCGCGGCGACGACACGCCGATCACCTGGATCCCGCGGCAGGACCGCTACGGCGAGAAGCTTGCGACGCCTGACATCACCATCGCGGACCTGGTGGGCGAGGTGGACCCGGTCAAGGTGGCCGAGGGCCGCTATCTCTCCGACGAGCTGACGATCCACTACGGCCTGCTGCCGCGCACCAACCGGGGCATCTTCGCCCTCAACGAGCTCCCGGACCTGGCTGAGCGGATCCAGGTAGGGCTCCTCAACCTGATGGAGGAGCGGGACGTCCAGATCCGCGGCTACAAGGTGCGACTGAACCTCGATCTGTTCGTGGTGGCATCGGCCAACCCGGAGGACTACACCTCGCGCGGGCGGATCATCACCCCGCTGAAGGATCGCTTCGGCGCCCAGATCCGGACCCATTATCCCGAGGATGCCGAGACCGAGATCGCGATCATGGAGGCGGAGCTGCTCGTCTTCGATGACGAAACGGCCGCATCGGTCCCGGTCCAGGTGCCGGGCTTCATGAAAGAGATCGTGGCCGAGCTGTCGCAGCTTGCCCGCCGCTCGTCCGAAGTGAGCCAGCGCTCGGGGGTGAGCGTGCGAGTCTCGATCGCCAACCACGAGACACTCCTGGCGGCGGCGCTCAAGCGGGCAGTGCGCCTCGGGGAGTCGGTTGCCGCCCCCCGGATCAGCGACCTGGACGCCGTCGTCTCCTCGACCGCCGGCAAGATCGAGCTCGAGACGCTCGGCGATGAGACGCGCGAGGAGAAGGTGATCGAGAAGCTCGTCCAGCGTGCGGTCGTCAACGTCTTCAACCGCCATTTCTCGCTTGCCGAGCTGGCGCCGCTCGTCGAGCGCTTCGAGGCCGGGGGCGAGGCGCAGGTTGGCGAGGGCGTTGCCTCGAGCGTGCATGAGCAGCTGGTGGCCGAGATTCCCGAGCTTGGCCGAGCAGTGGCGCGCCTGAACGTGGGCGAGGCTTCGGCAGGGAAGGCGAGCGGCGTCGAGTTTGTGCTCGAGGGGCTGCACCTCAACCGTCGCCTCAACAAGGAGCGGCGCGGCGGGCGCGTGCGCTACGCGCGCTAGCCAGGCGTCGGGCCGATGAGCCTGTACCACTACTCCGCCTGGGACGGCAGCCAGTCGCTCCCGCCGTTCGATGCCGACGACGTGCTCGATGCCCTCGCCGATGACCTGATGGCGGAGGGCGATATCGGTCGTGCCCTCCAGCGCCTGATGCAGCGCGGCATGGTCGGTCAGCGCGGCGGTGACGTGCCCGGCCTGCGCCGGATCCTCGAACAGATGCGGGAGCGCCGGGCCGAGGAGCTGGCACGAGCCAACCTGGATGGCATCTTCACCGACCTCGCGGCGCGCGTGGCAGAGATCATGGAGCAGGAGCGGGCCGGGATCGAGCGCCGCCTGCACGAGGCCGAGCAGCGGGCGCTGGACGCGGCGCCCGGCGAGGCGCAGGCCCAGGCGCGCCTGGCGGACGAGGTGCTGCGGCGCGCCGCCCAGCAGCACCGTGACCGCCTCGCCGAGCTGCCGCCCGATCTTGCAGGGCGCCTTCGGTCGCTGACCGATTACGAGTTCATGGATGCCGACGCACGCGATGCCTTCCGCGCACTCACCGACGAGCTGCGCCAGCAGCTGCTGCAGACCTATTTCTCGGGGCTCAAGGACAGCGTGGCCGGGATCACGCCCGAGGATCTCAACGGGGTGCGGGCCATGGTCCGCGAACTCAACGAGCTGCTGGAGAAGCACGCGACGGGGACCGACACGCCGGCCGATTTCGACCGATTCATGGCGATCCACGGACGGTTCTTCCCGCCGGGTATCGCGAACGTCGAGCAGCTTATCGATCACCTGCATCGGCAGGCCGCGCAGATGGCGTCGCTGATGGCGAGCCTGGGACCGGAGATGCGCGCCGAGCTGCGGGAGATGATGGATGAGCTGCTCCGCGACGACCGGCTGAAGTGGGACCTCGCCCGGCTGGCCGGCTCGCTCCAGGCTCTGCGACCCGGCGAGCCCTTCGGCGAGCCATACCCGTTCAGCGGCGATCAGCCGCTTGGTCTGCCCGATGCCCTGAATGCGATCGATCGGCAGCAGCGCTACGACGCCATGGAGGAGGAGCTGCTGTCAGCCCGCGACCCCGAGGCCCTGGAGCGCATCGACGCCGAGGCAGTTCGCGACCTGGGAGGCGATGAAGCGTCGGACGACCTCGAGCAGCTGCGGGAGCTGACCCGTGCGCTGGAGGAAGCGGGCTACCTGCGGCGCGACGGGGACAAGCTCGAGCTCACCCCGCGGGCCGCTCGCAAGCTCGGCATGCGGGCACTGACCGATATCTTCAGCCGGCTGCGCCGCGAGTCACTGGGTGGCCACCAGCTGCCGATGCCGGGAAGTGGCGGCGAGCCCGGCGACGAGACGAAGCAGTTCGAGCACGGTGACCCGTTCCTGGTCGATCTCAACCGAACCCTTTTCAACGCCATGGCCCGCAACGGCCCGGGGACCCCGCTGCGGCTCGCGCCGGACGACTTCGAGGTGCACCGCGCGGAGGAGACCACGGTCAGCTCGACGGTGCTGCTGCTGGACATGAGCCGATCGATGCTGCTGCGCGGCTGCTCGACCGCTGCCAAGCGCGTGGCGATGGCGCTCCATACCCTGATTCACACCAAGTACCCGCGCGATCGGCTGTACGTGGTGGGATTCGCGTACTACGCCCGCCAGATCAAGCCGGAGGCGATCGCCACACTGTCGCCGTACGAGTTCGAGTACGGCACCAACCTGCAGCACGCCCTGATCATCGCCCGACAGCTGCTCGGCCGGCGGAGCGGTGGGAACAAGGAGATCGTGGTGATCACCGACGGCGAGCCGACCGCGCACATCGCCAACGGCCAGGTCGAGTTCGCCTATCCCCCCACCGTGCGCACCATGCAGTCGACCCTGCGGGAGGTCGGGCGCGCCACCCGCGAGGGGATCGTGATCAACACCTTCATGCTCGACCGCTCGCGCTATCTCTCCGAATTCGTCGATCTCATGAGCCGCATCAACCGCGGACGTGCCTTTTACGTCGAGCCGGAGCACCTGGGCGAGTACGTGCTGGTCGACTACGTGAACAAGAAGCGCAAGCGGGTGGCCTGAGGCCGCACAATCGATCGGTGACCAGACCCCTCAAGATCGGCGTGCAGCTGCCCGAGGTGGAACGGCAGGTCGGCTGGCAGGAGCTTCGCGAGATGGCACGCACCGCCGAGGCGATCGGCCTTGACTCGATCTGGGTCGGGGACCACCTGCTCTACCGCGGCGATGGCGGCCCGCCTCGCGGTCCGTGGGAAGCGTGGACCACGCTGGCCGCGGTGGCGGCGATGACCGATCGGGTCGAGCTTGGCCCGCTGGTGGCCGCGACCAGCTTCCACAACCCCGCGATGCTGGCCAAGATGGCGGCCACGGTTGACGAGATCAGCGGCGGTCGCCTGATCCTCGGCCTCGGCGCCGGCTGGAACGAGGCCGAGTACCGGGCCTACGGCTTCCCGTTCGACCATCGGGTCAGCCGCTTCGAGGAGGCGTTCACCATCGTGCGGACGCTCCTGCGCGATGGCCGCTGCGACCATCACGGCACCTATTTCGACCTGGATGACTGTGAGCTGCTGCCACGCGGTCCCCGGCCCGGCGGTCCGCCGCTGATGGTCGGCTCGGAGGGCCCGCGCATGCTCGCCATCACGCTGCCGCATGTCCAGGCATGGAATGCCTGGTTCACCTGGTTCGGGAACTCGCCGGAGGGCTACCGGCCGATGCGCCACGCGATCGATGCCGCCTGCCATGCGGCGGGGCGCGACCCCGCCGAGGTGGAACGCACCCTGGCCCTGTTCGTGAGCTTCCCCGGCGGGCAGGGACGCCAGATCGGCGATCTCGGCCGTCCGGATGTGGCCACCATCCCCGGCGACGCCTCGATCCTCGCTGACACGCTGCGAGCCTTTGCCGCCGAAGGGGTGGCCCACGTGCAGCTGGTCCTCGACCCGATCACCGTCGACTCGATCAGCCTTCTCGCCCCCGCCCTGGCGCTGCTCGACCGCTGACGGCTGCTATCCTCGCCCGCATGGAGGATCAGCCACATGCGATCCCGGTCGGGACCACCGGGCGTCTCGAGGCCTTTCCGCTCAGCAATGCCGCCGGCAATCACGCCGTCCTCCTGCGCGAGGCCGACGCGCCACGGGCCCTGCTGACCGCCGAGTCGAACGCCGGATCGCGTGAGCGAGTGGTCGTGGTGCCGCTCGACGACGACGTAGAGCTGCGGGTCGATGGCGACGCCATGGCAGTCTGGTTGACCCAGGGCTCGGTTGGGGTGCCGCGCGCTGCCGTGCCAGCCTGGGCGAGCAGCATCGGTGTCGTGCTCCTGCTGACGGTGATCGGCTTCACCCTGCTCGGCAGCCTGACCTTCTTCGGCTGGCTGTTCGGGGTGCTGGGATGGATCTGAAGGCCGATCCGGAGGCTTCGCTCCCGCCATCCTCCGGCCTGATGGCGATGCGCATCGCGCAGGAATTCGGACCGCCTGAGGAATTCGCACGCTCGATGGAGCGTGCCCTTGCGCGCGGCGGCGAGCGCGGCGCCACGATCGTCGCCCTGCTCGACCGTGGCGACCTGTCGATCCACATCCCGCGCGAGGATGGGCCTTCCTGGAATTGCGTGCCGCTTGTCCATCTCCGGCGCGGCCGGTTGCCGGGCGCCGCCGAATGGGCGGTCGCCAGCGCCATGATCGAGAAGCTGGAGCGCTATCGCTGATGCAGCTCGACCGGATCGAGCGGATGCCCGAGGGAGCCATCTCCACGCCGATGGGCGACGAGCAGCGACGCTGGCTGCGGGCGATGATGGGCCGCTTCGCCACCGGGGTCAGCGTGGTGGCGGCGCGCCACGGGCCGCTGCTGGCCGGCATGACGGCCAATGCCATCGCGTCGGTGAGCGTCGACCCACCGCTCCTGGTGGCGAGCATCAGCCGCAGCAGCGAGACGCACGTGGCGATCGTGGGAAGCCATTCGTTCGCCGTCAGCGTCCTCTCCGATGCTCAGCAGCCGATCGCCGAGTGCTTCGCCCAATCGACCACGGCGGCCAAGCTGCAGCGCTTCTGCGATGCGCCATGGCACGAGGCCGAGACGGGCTCGCCGATCCTCGAGGGGGCGATCGCCTTCTTCGACTGCCGCATCACCGCCAGCCACCCCGGTGGCGACCACACCATCTTCATCGGTGAGA
>JANMPX010000031.1:0-3685 GCA_031370085.1 Chloroflexota bacterium
CCGGGATCCTGCTGGGCGTTGGTGTCCTGCCCGGCTCGGCGGCCAGCCTCAGCCTGACGTCGCAGAACTTCACGCCATACCGCACCTGCACTGTCACGGCCACCCCGACCACGACCACCGCGGTCACCGACACCACGGCACAGCAAGGGACACCTGCCGGCAACTTCGGGGCGCTGACGACCCTCACCGTGTCGTCGGGCGTCAACGTCAACCAGCGCATCTACCTGCGCTTCAACCTGACCGCGTGCAGCCCCGCCATCCCCGCATCGGCGACTGTTCGACTGGCAACCGTGCGGTTGTACATGACAGCCGTGCCTGCTGCATGCCGGATTCTCGACCTCTTTCCGCCCACCGCCGCCTGGGTGGAGACGACCCTCACCTGGAACAACCAGCCGTTTGGCACGACGTTGAACAATCCACCCACCGCATCGCGAACCGGCACCTTCAGCGTCGGGACCCCGGCGGGATGCCAGAACCAGGCCACCGGCACCTACGTGGTCGGCGGGACAGTCACCTCTGATGTGGCGAAGTTCGTGGCAGGGACAGCCACCAACTTTGGCTGGATGATCCGCGATGACACAGAGGGCTCGGCGACGACCCGGACAGCGACCTTCTCAGCCAAGGAGCTGGGGACCGTGGCCCAGGAGCCCCAGCTGGTCATCACCTACGTGACGGTGCCATGATCCGGATTGTCGGGAAGGCCGTCAGCCTGACCCTCATCGCCACGGTGGTCGTTGTCTGGGCGTTCACCCTGCGCCCCCAGGCGCTGGGTGGCCCGGCGGTCTTTGTCGCGGTCCGCGGCTCGTCGATGCTGCCGACCTACGAGCACGGCGACCTGATCGTGGTTGAATCCGCCGCCCACTACGCCGTGCGCGAGGTGGTTGCCTACCGTGTGCCGGCCGGGCAGATCGGCGCCGGGAAGATCGTGATCCACCGCATCATCGGTGGCGATGCCGAGCACGGCTTCACGCTCCAGGGCGATCACAACACGGCGCCCGACCCCTGGTCACCCGAGCTGGCCGACATGGTGGGCGTGGCGACATTCCGCCTGCCGAATGCCGGAAGGTTGATCGCCCTGGTGCGGCAGCCCGCCACCCTGGCCGGGCTGGCGGCGGCGCTGATGGTCACCGTCATCCTCGCCCGGCCCCCCGGGCCGAAGCGCGGGGAGCGGCGTGCGAGGCGGCGCCTGAAGGGGCTGGCGCCCGGCCATCTTGACGGGTAGGGCAGTCCTCGCCTGTTGACCGTGGAGGGCAGATCGGTCATCATCGGTCCCAACACCGACTGGCCTAGTCGGGATTCAGTCCAGGAGACCGATGGCCCTCCCCAATCCGGCGCTCGACAAGGTTCCCGGCGGCTACAAGTACGGGTGGAACGACCCGGAGATGAAGTCCCTGCACGTCATGAAAAAGGGGCTCTCTCGCGAGGTGGTCGAGGAGATCAGCCGTATCAAGGGCGAGCCCCAGTGGATGACCGACCTGCGGCTCAAGGCGTACCGCCATTTCGAGGCGCGGCCGATGCCCACCTGGGGCGGCGACATGAGCCAGATCGACTTCCAGGACATCTTCTACTACGTCACCGCCACCGACAAGGCGGTCTCCTCGTGGGACGACGTGCCCGACTACATCCGCCGCACCTACGACCGTCTCGGGATCCCCGAGGCCGAGAAGAAGTACCTCGCCGGGGTGGGCGGCCAGTACGACTCCGAGGTCGTGTACCACAACATCCGGGCCGACCTGGAGAAGCTGGGCGTCATCTTCCTGGGCACCGATGAGGCGCTGACCAAGTATCCGGAGATCTTCAAGGAGTACTTCGGGACGGTCATCCCGGCCAACGACAACAAGCTGGCCGCCCTCAACACCGCGGTCTGGAGCGGCGGAAGCTTCATCTACGTGCCCAAGGGCGTCCACGTGGAGCTGCCGCTGCAGGCCTACTTCCGGATCAACACCGAGAACATGGGCCAGTTCGAGCGGACCCTGATCATCGCCGACGAGGGGAGCAGCGTTCACTACGTCGAAGGCTGCACGGCGCCGGCCTATACCACCGCCAGCCTCCACAGCGCGGTGGTCGAGATCATCGTCAAGAAGGGCGCCCGCGTTCGGTACACGACCATCCAGAACTGGAGCCACAACGTCTACAACCTGGTCACCAAGCGTGCGGTGGCCTACGAGGACTCGGTCATGGAGTGGGTCGACGGCAACCTGGGATCGCACCTGACCATGAAGTACCCCTCCATTTACCTGATGGGCGAGCGAGCCCACGGCGAGGTGCTGAGCATCGCCTTCGCCGGCAGCGACCAGCACCAGGACGCGGGCGGGAAGGTGATCCACGCCGCACCCAACACGACCAGCCTGATCACCTCCAAGTCGATCAGCCAGGGGACCGGCCGCACGTCGTACCGCGGCCTTGTGAAGGTCTACCCCGGCTGCCATGGCGCCAAGTCGACTGTCCGCTGCGACGCGCTGATCCTCTCCGACCAGGCGCGCTCCGACACCTACCCATACATGGAGATCGACGAGGAGGATGTCACCATCGGTCACGAGGCGACCGTCTCCAAGGTCGGCTCGGAGCAGCTCTTCTACCTGATGAGCCGCGGCATGAACGAGGCCGAGGCGGCAGCCATGATCGTCAACGGGTTCATCGAGCCGATCGTCAAGGAGCTCCCCATGGAGTACGCGGTCGAGATGAATCGCCTGATCCAGCTCCAGATGGAAGGCTCGGTCGGCTAGACCGATGCAGAGGCAGTCCCGCACCGGGCGCGGCGACGCAGTTGTCGCGCTGTCATGGTCACCTGTGCCGCACGAGGGCTGTGCAGCACAGCGGCTGTGGGGCACAAATGGCTCCGATGCGCTCCGGATGGGCCAATGACGGGGCCGGCGACCCGGACTGCCTCGCTGATTCCCTCGACGGTCGCTCACATCTCGAGCCGTGAGCCGGCGTGGCTGGCCGAGCTGCGTCGCGACTGGTGGCGCCGCGTAGAGGAGCAGCCCTGGCCGCTCAGCGCCGAGGAAGAGTGGCGCCGCACGTCGCTTGACGCGCTGCCGCAGGATGGCGAGTTGCTGATCGATCCGCCGAAGGCGGAGTACCAGATCGATCCCGCGCTCGCGGCCCGCGGCGTGGTCTTCACCGACCTGGCGACCGCGGTGCACAAGCATCCCGAGCTGCTGCGGCAGCACCTCGGCCGGCTCGACACGATTCCCGCGCAGATGCCGTTCTGGGGCCGCTCGCTGGCAGCGTGGACCGGTGGGACCTTCCTCTACGTGCCGGCAGGCGTGGCGGTGGATGGGCCGCTGATCGCACGTACGTCGCTGCCTGACGGGCCGTACACCTACCTACCGCACACCCTTGTTGTGCTGGAGCAGGACGCCTCGGTCACGCTCCTCGAGGAGCTCTCCTCGCCGGATGGCGCCGCGATCTGGTTCGGTGGGACCGCCGATCTGCAGGTCGGCTACGGGGCGCGGCTGCGCTACGCCAACCTCCAGCGGCTCGGCGACGGCGCCTGGCGGATAGGTGCCCAGCGGGTGGAGGTCGGCCAGGACGCGGATGTGACGACCCTCAACGCCGAGATCGGCTCCAAGGTGAGCAAGATGGGGCTCGACCTGCGCATGAGCGGCAAGGGCGGCACCAGCAAGCTGCTCGGCCTGCTTGCCGCGGGCGACGACCAGCACATCGATATCAACAGCTGCCA
>JANMPX010000065.1:0-3168 GCA_031370085.1 Chloroflexota bacterium
CTGCGCGTGATTGCCAAGGGGATTCGCCGGCCCCGCTCCCGGATTGGCGGTGGCCTGGAGCCGTTCAGCGATGTCCACCTGGTGCTGGCCGTGGGCCGCACCTTCGATGTCGTCACCCAGACTGCCCTGGAGGATCCGCACCTCGGCCTGCGCAACGATTTGCACTCCACGGCTGCGGCCTGGTACCTGGTGGAGCTGGCGGACCGATTCTGCGAGGGGAGCGCCGATGCCCACGCCGCCTTCCAGCTGCTGGCCCAGGGCCTTGCCGCGCTCGACGCATCGCCCGACGAGGTCTCGCGTGCGCTGGTGGCGCGCTGGTATGAGCTGCATCTCCTCGGCGAAATGGGGTTCCGACCCGAGCTGTCGCAGTGCCTGGTCTGCGGCGCAGCGATCGAACCCGAGGGGAACGCCTATTCGCCCGTGGGCGGCGGGGTCCAGGGGCCGGAGTGCGTCGACGGGGCCCTTGGTGCGCGGCCGATCTCGTCGGATGCTCTCAAGGTGCTCCGCCACCTGCAGCGCAGCGAGCTGACCGCGGTGCTGCGCCTGCAGCTGTCCCCGGCCGTCCAGCGCGAGGCCGAGCGGCTCATGCAGGACACCATGTCGGCCGTGCTGGAGCGCGAGCTGCGCAGCCGTGATTTCCTCGACGAGGTCGCCGCCCGAGAGGCGCTCGCCGCGCGTTAGACTCGACCACCCAGCCATCGTTCAACATCGGTCGCATCCGGAGGAGCCCCCGCCCCGTGCCTGCCTCGAGCATGGAGATCATCGTCAGCCTCGCCAAGCGTCGCGGATTCGTCTTTCCGTCGAGCGAGATCTACGGCGGGATGGGCGGCTTCTGGGACTACGGACCGCTCGGCGTCGAGCTGAAGAACAACGTGAAGGCCGCCTGGTGGCGCTCGATGGTGCAGCTGCGCGACGACATCGTGGGGCTGGATACGGCGATCGTGATGAACCCCCGGGTCTGGGAGGTCTCCGGCCACGTGGCCGGCTTCAGCGACCCGATGGTCGACTGTCGCAACTGCAAGCTCCGATTTCGGTCCGACGACCTGAAGGGGCCGCCGGCCGAGATCGCCTGTCCCAATTGCGGAAACCGCGGCACCCTGACCGAGGCAAGGCAGTTCAACCTCATGTTCAGCACCCACGTCGGCCCGCTCGAGGAGAGCGCAAGCGTCGCCTATCTGCGCCCCGAGACGGCCCAGGGGATCTTCGTCAACTTTGCCAACGTGGCCAATACCACGCGCCAGAAGCTGCCGTTCGGGATCGCGCAGATCGGCAAGAGCTTCCGCAACGAGATCACGCCGGGCAACTTCATTTTCCGCGACCGCGAGTTCGAGCAGATGGAGATGGAGTACTTCGTGCACCCCAGCCAGGAGCACCAGTGGTTCGCCTACTGGGTCGCCGAGCGGCTGCGCTGGTGGACCGATGAGATCGGGATCGACGCCGAGCGCCTCCGCCTCCGCCCGCACGACCCCGACGAGCTGTCCCATTACAGCCGCCAGACAACCGATCTGGAGTACGCCTTCCCGATGGGCTGGTCCGAGCTCGAGGGGATCGCCGATCGCACCGATTTCGACCTCGCAGCCCACGCGGCCGCGTCGGGGAAGGCGCTGAGCGTCTTCGATGACACCACCGGCGCGCACCTCACGCCCTTCGTCATCGAGCCGGCGATGGGCGTCGACCGCGCCGTTCTCACGGTCCTGCTGGATGGCTACGCGGAGGAGCAGGTGGCCGGAGAGAAGCGAGTGGTGCTGCGCATGAAGCCGTCGCTTGCCCCGATCAAGGCTGCCGTCCTGCCGCTCCTCCGCAACCGCCCCGAGCTCGTGGAGGTGGGGCAGCGACTGGCCGCCGACCTGAAGATGCGCATGGCAGCGACCTACGACGACACCGCCTCGATCGGCAAGCTCTACCGACGGCAGGACGAGATCGGGACGCCGTATTGCGTGACGGTCGACGTCGACACCTTGACCGATGGCGCCGCGACCATCCGGGAGCGCGACAGCATGACCCAGGAACGGGTCTCGCTCGACCTCGTGGCTGATCGCCTGGCTGTCCTGCTGGCCGGAGCGGCAAGCTGGGAGGGGGTCGCTCGTCCGCCCGCCACGGAGAGTGACGGCTAGGCCCATGGATCACCCTGGGGTGCCGTCGTCCCGCGACGCCGAAGAGACGGTCAGGACGACCACCGATCGGCTCGCGAAGCGCCCCGGCGACGATGCCGCCCGTGAGCTCCGAGCGCGGTCCCTGCTGGTTCTCGGTCGACTCGGCGAGGCCGAGCAGGACGCTGCTGCAGCCGTCCGGCTCGATCCGGACGAGGTGCGCTATCGCGAGCTGCTGGCCGAGGTGCTGGCTGCCCGCGGAGCCCACCGCGACGCGGCGGTTGAGTACGCCCGCCTTGCCCGCAACGACCCGCGGCAGGTGGCCTGGGCCCTCGCCCAGGCCAACGAGTACCTGGCAGCCGCAGATGGGCCACAGGCGGTGGACGCAGCACGCCAGGCGATTCGGCTGGACCCGTCCAACGCCGATGCGCAGCTCGCGCTGGCCCGCGGGCTGACCCGTACCGGCGATGCCGCCGCAGCGCTCAGCGCCGCGGCGCGAGCCGTCGACCTGCGTCCCGGCCACACGTTGGCTCGCGAAGCGCTCGCCGATGCCCTGTGGCTGGCCGGTCGGCATGATGGGGCCCTTGCCGCGTTTGCCGAGCTGGCAGGGAAGGTTCGCGGCGAGGATCGGTCGCGGGTCATCGCCAAGGCGCGGCTGCTGTATCGCGAGCGCGCCGGGTGGCTCGGCCGGCTGGCGAGCGCGTCGTCATCTCTCTTCACATTCGCCCTGCGACGCGGCTGGCTGGCACTGCGGTGAAGGTCGGCGATTTGCGCGAGCACCTGGCCGCGGCCCTTGCCGGCGCCCTCCGTCGTCCGGAGCCGGAGGCGGTGGCTCTGACCGCGGACCGGGTGAAGGCGATGGCGGTCGCGCTCGCCGGCATGGATCCCTCGAGCGACGTGGATCCCGAGGAGTTGCAGGTGGGCACCCGCGTGGCCGGGGTGATCCTCGGCTTCCACCCTGAGCATGTCCGTCGCCTGATCCGGGCCGGCCGGCTGCGGGCGCAGCGCGTCGGCGGCGACCACCGCATCAAGGTCGCGGACCTGTGGCCACTGCTCGACGCCCGCTACCGACGGCCGG
>JANMPX010000082.1:0-1542 GCA_031370085.1 Chloroflexota bacterium
GACGAGGCCCTCGGCCTTGGCAGCGGGGAACTCAGGTCCGCGCACAACACGCCAGTTGCCAGCATGTCAGCCCAGGCTTCGGCGACCCGCCAGAACGAGGGCCACGCGGATTGGCACGCCGACGAGGCCGAGGGGTAGGGCGAACCCCACGCCGAGCGCCAGCGCGACGGGCGACGTAGCCAGACCCAGCCTGGCTCCCCATCGACGGCCTCGCCAGAGCCCGAGACCGGCGACCACGTCGGCGGCGCAGACCCCGACGAACGTCCAGCCAAGGGCTTTGAACGCCTCCGGTCCGAGCTGTTCGAAGGGGCCGGCCATCGACCGGAACCCGAAGGTCATCGGCAACTCGCCATAGCGGTCGAGATGCGCCAGCACGAAGGGCACCGAGGCGCCGAACGCAACACCGAGGCACAGGAACAGGAGCGCCGCGACTCGAACCGTCAGCGGGAGGCGGACGTGTGTCGAGTCGCTCGTCCCGGTCATCGGCGTTCCTTCTTTACGCAGCGTCGCGATCCGCCCACCTTGCCGGCAGCGGTCAGGAGATCGTTCCCCCGAGCTTCGCTCTCGCTGCCGCGCGGTATGCTGCGACTCCAGCGGCCGCACCAATCGCGATCAGGAAGACGTCCGTCGTCCATGCCGCAAGTTCGTCAGACTGCTGCACGGCGAGGACGGCATAGAGGACGGTCCACACCACGGCGATGACGTTCGACGCGGACACGACCAGGTCACGCGGGCGTGCAATCAGCCACAGACCCAGGATGGCGGCGATCACGGCGACCGCTATTGTGACGACCCACTGGACCGGATCGACCCTGAAGATGATCGTCATCGCGATCGCGAATCCGGCCGCCACGAGCCACACGGCGCCAGCGATTCCGAGCCTGTTCATCTCTGCCTCCCTCACTTCATCTCTGCCTCCCTCACCGTGCAGCGCCACGGCCGGGGCGTTGCAGGAGTTTTCTGCCTGGCTAATCTGTGAATGTCTACGGCGTAGACATGTGTGTACGGCGTAGACTAGCCAGCATGGCTCGTGACGTCAAGGCCCACCGCGGACTGACCACGGAGTATGTGGTGGATGCCGCGCTGCGGGCAGCGGATGAGGGCGGCCTCGAGGCGGTCAGCCTGCGACGGCTCGCCGCAGCCCTCGAGGTGACACCGATGGCCATCTACCGGCACGTGCGGAACAAGTCTCACCTGCTCGACCTGATGGCCGAGCGTCTGCTGGGTCAGGTGGACCTTGCGGCCGCCGAAACGGCCACCTGGCAGGAACGGCTGCGACGGCTGCTAGCCAGCTTCCAGGCAGTCGTGGCGGCGCACCCGGCGACCGCCCTGCTGCTCTCACGACCCTTCGTCTCCCCGGCCGCCCTGCGCCTGAGCGAGACATTGTTGGCGACCCTTCACAGCGCGGGCTTCGACGCCGGCCAATCGGTGCGCTTGCTGCAGGTGATCACCGGCATGGTCCTCGGCCCGGCCATCAATCGCGCCACCTGGGCGGCAGCTTCACGCGATCTTCCGCCGGACGCCGACCGCCAGCAGGCGTCC
>JANMPX010000220.1:0-5706 GCA_031370085.1 Chloroflexota bacterium
CGACGCCGATCCCGCCTGGAAGGGCTTCAGCGACTTCAAGCGCACGTTCGGCGGCACCCCGCTGCGCCACCCCGGTCTCTACGACCTCGTGACCGACCCCTTCTGGTACCGCCTTCGCCAAATGCGCTCAAGAGTCCTCAAGAGGTAGCACGGACATGTTCAAGCGGCCACGCCCTCGTTAGTAGGGAGCGGATCTGGGGTCCCATTTCCAGGAGGCGATCAGATCTTCAATTTCCGACGGCATCTTGCCGCCGAATCCGTGGCCAAATCGCGCCTGGATGTATTCCGGAGCGCCCGGAAAGGCCCACGTGGCTGTGGTCTTTGAGCGCGACATCACCGCAGCGCGCCCTCCTACGGTGACCCACCGGTCGCCGGGTCCGAGCGATGGTGTCGGTAATGGATGTATCGGTCCCAGCCACCCAAGCACGTAGTACGCAACTACAACACCGTTTTCCGGCACGGACCAGCGCTCGCCGGTGCACGTCGTGCTGTTGCTTGTGACGATGCATCCAGAGTCGAAATCGCCGGTGCCGACTACGACGATGGTAGTCGGCCCGTGGAGTCCGTAGTGCTGGTAGCCCGTGATGACGCGCCAGTAATTGGAGTACTGGAAGCTGAAGCCGTCACCGTCATAGGAAACGAGGTGTTCGCCCCCGCCGGATGTGAACTGCGACGACTGGAACGCGAAAAAGACCACAACCACCAATGCCGCAACCGCGATCAGTGTTGGAACGGCGAAGCGCAATCGACTTGAGATGGTGCCGCGGGTCTCATCCACCTCCGCCAGCCTACGCGGGGCAAGCAAGAGGCCGGGGGAAAGCACACTCGCCCATGACGCGATCGTGTCGCCCACTGACCCCTCCCCGCTCCCAGTCCGCCGTGGGACGTCCGACGAGGGCCTCTTCAGCTTGGATGTGGCGCGCCGAGATAGGGGAAGTGGTCGAGTAGGTCCGTGTGCGGGCCGATACCGTCGCTGGTGATCCGCCCCCTCGTCAATAGCGCGGCGAGCAGGTCGGCCGTGTCGTCCGTCAGCCGCCGGCCATTGGGATAGCCGGGCGGGTCGGAGAGGTCGTACTCGAGCACGTCGGGCAGGAAACCGAGAGCGAGTTCGTGGGCCTCCGCATCGGGATAGCCCAGCGACTGGAGGAAGGTAACGAACTTGTCGCCGAACCGCTCACGTTGGTCCGCGGGAGACGACTCGTCGAACGCGAGCCGATCGGCTTCGGGTGCGTTGAAGGCGTTGTTGATGCCGGGGCGTCCCGCCTGATCGACTTGGGTCACCTTGCCGTGCACGACCGTCATCGTTCGTGCCCAGAGGCGGAGCGGCGACGGCCCAAGGGCCGCGTTCGGGACCTCGAGCACGATGCCGAAGACATTCCGCCTCGAGACCGGGTCGTCGCCCGTGAATTGGAAGTCGTTCCGGAAGCCCATGATGTCCTTGAAGTGCGGGTCGCTACGCAGGCCCGCGAAGAAACGGTAGCCGTTCGACGCCACGTGTTGCGACGAGCCGTCCATCGACACCCGCGCATCGGCAATGACCGCCTCGCCGATCGCACCAGTCCCCCGTGCCGCGGCCGCCGTTGCCCGGTAAGCGGTAGCCGTCCCCTGGCCGTCGGGCGACGCGGCGAACAGGACGTGAAAGGCCACGTCCGCCTCGTTGTCGCCGTCGGTGTCGATCTTGAGCTCGTAGCTCGCGGCCGGATCGAAGCTGACTTCGAGGGCGGAGGCGTCCGGATTGATGTCGACGATCAGGACCGAGCGATCGCCGCCCGCGGGCGAGGGAAAGATGTAGAGGTCGGTGATGTCGGTCCGCGAATCCTCCGTGTCGAAGTGATCCGACAATGCACTCTCCCGAATCTCTGTGCAGTCCGCGCTCTCGGAATGAGAATCATGTTCCCACTCCGTGCCTGCTGGAGTCAATCATCTCGGCGACAGGCACGTCGCCTCCAACGACATTTGCGCACCCTAAGCGAATCAGCTGAGTCAGATGACATTCACGCACACTCGCGCATAGAGCGTCGGCCTCCCTCCCGTTGACTCGCCGAACAGCGGGTACTCATACTTGCTGCACCTTCGGATTCCCGAGGGACGCAAGCTGGAAGGATGACTCCATGGCAGGCCTCACCCCCTCCTCGACAAGCGGTGATCTCCAGGTGACGAAGGAGTGCTCGGCGTACAAGGGCCTCGCCGGTGACTTCTGCACGATCACGTCCTCGAACGTCGAGGCGATCGAGGTCGGCTCGAAGGTCGTCTATGCCTCGGCGGCAGGTGCTGCCTCGCTGGACAGTGACATCTCCCTCGACGCCGGGCCCGGCAACACCGCGGCCGGCCATGTCGCGCTCGATCTTGCGAAGGGGAGCGGACTGATCACGTTCTCGGGCGGGACCGGAAAGTTCACCGGGTTCCAAGCCCGTGCCGATGTCTCGGTGGATTCGGGCGATGCGACCGTGTGGCACTGGGCAGGGACGTACAGCCTCAGCCCGCGCGATTGAGTCGATCTGCTACCAACCCCAGGCCGCGCCTCCATCGCTTGGACCGACCTGGACCGTTTGAGGAGCCGCAGGGTCCGGGTTCGCCGAGACCGCCAAGGCGGGCGCCGCGGTCACTCCCCGGTCCCCATCTCACCCCGCGGTAGGCGGGCCGCTTCGCCCACGAGGTAGCCCAGCGCGCGCCCTCCGCGGTCGCCGATTCGTCAGTCCCGCGCCGCGCCCCAGCACGGCAGTGAGGTTGTGGTGCTCGCCGATTCCCCGTCCGACTCTAGGTAAGCCTCCGGGCATCCGTCTGGTGTCATTCACGCACACTCGCGCACGCTGGCGCCCCGTCGTCCCGACGGCCGTACAGCTACCTCCGACTATGGTGGCTCCGTTCACGCTGGCAGCGCTGTCCAACCGCCGGGGGGCCTCCGGAGCCGAAGGTCGCAGGTTCAGAAGCCGGCTCCGAGGTGCGGTGAGAGATCGGACGGTCGGATGAGGACGACCGCCGTCTTGGGCCGGGGACCGTTATAGACGTGTGCCGTCCATGTGGTCCGCCACCGCGCCAGCCGCGGTCGCCTCGGCCGTCGTTCCCGTCGCAGGCTCGGCCTCGAGGCGTCCCCCGCGAACGGTCGCGCCGACGACCATCGCGGCGGCGATGAGGACGACGTTCTTGATGATGTACTGGCCTTCGAGGGTTGGCGCGTACGGGAATCGGGTGAACGTCTCAGCCGGAAAGAGCAGGAGTGGGGTGAACGTGCCGATCATCTGCAGCCCCATGAGGAGCAGGGTGCCGCGCAGGAAGCGGCCGCTCAGGAACCCGAGCCCGATCAGGCATTCCCAGGCGGCCAGGATCGGGACCGAAAGCGCGGGCCCGACCACGCCACCGCTCAGCTGATCGATCGTCCGCGCGGCGAGGACCTCGGCGGGGCTCAGGCCCGGGATGAACTTGAGGGCGCCGAACCAAAGGAAGACGACGCCGAGCGAAAGCCGCACGGCCGGCACGCCGGAGCGAGCGAGAACGACCGTGATCCGGTGGTCGATCCGGTCGAACCAGGTGCGCCAGCCGCTGGCGGGATGGGGATGCGCAGCGGAACGAGACATCAGGCGGTCAGTATCGCCTCGTTGATGCCATGAGGCACGACGATCTGGCCTTTGGTATTCGGCCGGGTCAAATCCAGATAAGCCTCCGGCCATCCGTCTAGCGTCATTCGCGCACACTCGCGCACCTGAGGGCGTTGTTCCCTGCTACCGCGACTGGCTAGCGGAGCAGACCCAAGGCGATCGTCCCTACGAGCGTCACGACCCCGCCGCCGAAGGAGCAGAACATGGTGCACTGGCGCACCGCGCACAAGACCCGTTCCCTTGACTTCGCTTCCGCACCGGAGTACACCAACCGGCACGTGACAGAGCCGACCGCGGGCGCATGCCCGCCAGGTGGCTTACTGTCGGGCCGTTCGCTCCGCCACGTCGCGACCTTCCCGCGCGCCAGTCGTTACAGGAGGTGAGCACGGCCAACCGTTTCCCAAGCCGCATTTCCCTGTTGGCGTGGATATGCTCCTTGCGGTGCTCGCCGCCGAGCAGCCGGCAGGCCTGAGCATCGGTCCGGCACCCATTGACCGATCAGATCCGCACCCAATCATGAAGCACCATTGAAAAGAGGTAACGGACATGAGAAAGCTGCGCTTGCTGCTGGTCCTCATCGCGCTCGTGGCACTGGCTGCCGCTCCGGCTCCCGTGAGCGCCGAACGCGGGTCGTGGAACAATTGGCACGTTCATGACGGAGGGTCTGGCACCGATGCGAACGGTCTGACCCACCGCGGCCTTGTGTTCTTCCCGCAGATCTTCGGCTCGGGCTATGCCTCGACCCCGTCGCTGTTGGCGTACTGCACCGACGCGACAGACAAGGCGCTCGTCGGTGGAGACGGTGGCGCAAAGAGCGCCGCGGGCCACTGCCAGAACGAGCTCTACATCATCCACCTGCAAGGCATCGCTAACGGCGAGACGGGTCCGGCAGGGTGGACAGCGCTGACGGCGGGCGCCGAATTCACGATCTGGTATCGGCTGACACCGCGCTGAGCCACGCCGGCTTCACCTTGAGGGCCCGCCAGCCGAGGGTGACAAGGTCGTCCAGCGCACCACCGCTCACGGGACGATGAAGGGCGAGTTTGCGGGCATGCCGCCGTCGGGCAAGTCGGCGACGTGGGCCGCGGTCTACATCCTTCGATTCGCGAACGGTAAAATTGTGGAGTACTGGGGGGTAAACGACCAGCTCAGCATGCTCCAGCAGCTCGGGTTCGCAGAGGCTCCCGGCCAGCCCGCGGGCGTCGCGGGGTAGGCCAAGGGTTCGGCGACTCAGACTGAACCGCTTCGACGAGGGGACGCTGCAGCCCCAGGGACGCCTCGGCCGAGGATGGCGACCCGTTGCGCCGTCGGGTGTTCAGCCTCGCCGGTCGGCTCACCCGTACGGCCCGTCGGGGGACTCTGCGCCTGCCCGCCCGCTGGCCGTTGGGCGATCGCGTTCCGGCACCGCCCTCGCACCGCTCCGCCCGATTCCCGCTCGCACGCACCCTCCCGCCATCCGTCTAGCGTCATTCACGCACACTCGCGCATGCCAGTGTGTCACCTGCTGGAGGTTGAGAGCGTCTGCGAGGGGACGTCTGTAGCGGGCGAGGACCGGCCGGCTCGCGCCACATCTCCATCGGTCCATCCTGATCCCCTGACCGTGCGTGCTACCATCGAGCGACCATGGACCTGGCACGCCTTCGGGCGGCCCCGGCCGCCGTGGCGAAGCGCATCTCACGGTCCGCGGAGCAGGCGGCCAGGACGCCCACCATCGAATCTGTCGTCGCCGAGGCGCGACGCCATCGGCCGAGCATCAACGTCGGCCTGATCGAACGCGCCCACGAGCTGGCGGCGGCCGCCCACGAGGGCCAGCTGCGGGCATCGGGCGAGCCGTACATCACCCACCCGGTGGCGGTCGCCTACGAGCTGGCGGAGCTGCAGATGGAAGCGGAGAGCCTCGCGGCGGCCCTCCTCCACGACGTCCCCGAGGACACCGATACCACCATCGCCGATATCGAGAAGCGCTTCGGACGAGAGGTCGCGAAGCTGGTCGACGGGGTCACCAAGCTGAGCAAGTTCGGCTCGGCGCGTTCCATGGAGGAGCAGCAGGCGGAGAACATCCGAAAGATGTTCCTGGCCATGGCCGAGGACGTGCGGGTGGTGATCATCA
>JANMPX010000298.1:0-1976 GCA_031370085.1 Chloroflexota bacterium
ACCCCTGCCCGGATTCAGGCCATGCTTGCTGCCATCCGGCCAACTGAAGGAGCTCGCTAGGCCAGGCTGGCCAGCTCGTCGTCAAGGGCGACCAGGTCGGGATCCTCCCGCGCCGAGTCCAACAGGTCGTGGCGACGGGCGAAGGCGGCGCGCAGCAGCCGCCGGGCCTCTTCGAGCTGGCCGGTGAGCGCGTGGTGGCACGCGATGTTGTAGAGGATCACCCCCGAGTCGCGCGGCGGAACATGGCCCCGGGCAAGAATCGCCTCGATCTCCCCGGATAGCGCATCGAAGCGTTCACCGCCGCCGGCGAGCAGCGCGATATCCGGCAGGTGGCCCATCGCGTGGTTCACGGCGTTCGCCCCGATGCCCGCGACCGACCCCTCGTCGCATTCGCACAGGATCTCGATCGAGCTGCGGCCGATGGCCCGAGTGAGCGCATCCGCGCTCTCGTCCGCCTCCCCGGCCACCGCCTCCCACGACCAATCGACGTAGCGGTCGTGGAGTGCGGCATTCGACTCGTCGATCGGATCGTTCGGAGCCGGGTCGCTCGCGCCGGCGGTCGCCTCGAGCCGGCGCGCCTCGATGGAGCGCCACGCCGCCAGGTGGGCCAGCACGTCCTTCGGCGACCAGCCGCCGTTGTCTCCGGGGGCGTCACGCGCCTCGGCCGGCAGCATGGCGAAGAGATCGCGCTCAGCGGTCCGGGTGGCCTCGATCATGGCGACAAGGTCCGCGTGAAGCGGAGACAGGATCGGTGTTGCAGAGGCGAGCGCTTGCTTGTCCACGATGCGCGAGATGGTACTCGCCTCGTGACTCACCTTGGCGCAGCCCGGGATTGCTCGGGTGCTGCAATGCCACGATTCCAGGACCAGCTGGCCCGCTATCCTCGCCGGATCGTATCGGCAACGTCCATGGGAGGATCTTCAGATGGTCCGCGGTGCACGCTTCGCCTACGCCGCCTTGGCATGGGCGTTCGTAGCTGGGGTCGTACTCCAGGTGTTCTTCATCGGTATCGGGCTTTTCGTGGGGCGCGAGAACCTTCCGCTGCATGTCAACTTCGGCTGGATCCTGCACCTCTGGCCGCCCTTCATCCTGGTGGCGGCGGCCCTTGCGCGCGCCGGGCGCACCCGGATCCTGCAGGCGACCGCCCTCGCGGTCACGATCTTCTTCGTGCCGATCCTGGCCGCCGTGCGGGCCGATCTGCCGTGGGCGGCCGCATTCCATCCGGTCGGCGCCCTCCTTGCCTTTTGGCTGTCGATCGTGGTGGCGCGCGGGGCGACGAGGGTCTTCCGCACGCCCGACGCCGGCGCGTCGACGTCCGCGCGCGAGTGGCTGTTCGTCGCGCTCATCGTCGTGATCCTGCTCGGCCTCTCGCTCACCGGTGGTCCCGAGGCCTAGGGTTCCGATAGATGACCGATGACGGGCAGCCGCTCCACGTGCTGACCCAGTACCAGCCGGTTCCCGCAGGGCCTCAGCGCGGTGAAGCTCCTCCCCGACGCCATGGCCCGTGGCGTCGCATTCCTGCCTGCCCAGGCCTTCTTTTTCGACAGGCAGGCGTCGCCGGATGCTCTTCGCGTGGCGTTCAGCATGTATCCACCCGAAACGTTGTCCGAAGGAATTGCCCGCCTGGCGACCGCCGTCAGATCCGCATTGGGTCCCTTGTGAAAAGGAGAAGACCTTGACCGATCCCGATTTTGCAGCTGCCATCGCCGCCGCTTTCCAGGCCTTCAACGAGCGTCGCTTTGCCGATTTCGCGACCTACGTGACCGAGGACGTGGTCGAGATCTATCCCCAGTCCGGCGAGCGGATCGAAGGCCGCGACCGGCAGCCGGCGTTCCACGAAGCGTTCCCCAACCCGCCCACCTTCACGGTCCGCAAGGTCCTGCGCTCCGGCGACCTCGCTGTCGACGAGGTTGACGAGCACTACCCCGACGGCAGCCTCTGGAACGATGTCTTCATCTTCGAGCTGCGCAATGGCG
>JANMPX010000018.1:0-4716 GCA_031370085.1 Chloroflexota bacterium
CACTCACCGTCGTCGAGGCGCTGCTCCAGGACGAACCCCGCGGCGGTGAGCGCGGCGAGGACCTCCTCTGCGCGCCCCTAGATGATTCCGCTGGCCAGCAGCGTGCCGCCCGGCGCGACATGTGCCGCCAGCGGCGCAGCCAGCTCGATGAGCACCGCGGCCACCAGGTTGGCGAGCACCAACTCGAAGCCCACGCCGTCCATCGGTTCAGCCGGCAGGGTTCCCCGGTGCGCAGCCATGCGCTCCGCCAACCCATTGGAAGCGGCGTTGGCGAGGGTCGCCTCGACCGCCACCGGATCGGTGTCCCAGCAGACCGCCCGCTCGGCGCCGAGGCGCAGGGCAGCCAGGGCCAGGATGCCCGAGCCGGAGCCGACGTCCAGGACAGCGGCAGGCATCGGTGAGATCTGCTGCAGGAGCATCAGGCAGCCACGCGTCGTCGGGTGCAGCCCGGTGCCGAAGGCCATGCCGGGGTCCAGGCGCAGCTCGATCTCGCCGGGACCGATCGGCTCCTCCAGCCAGGACGGCACCACAACCACGCGACCGATCCGCTGCGGCACGTAGCCCGTCTTCCAGGCCTCGGCCCAGTCCGCCTCCTCGACCGATCGGACCCGCAGCTCGCCGATGGGGCGCAGGCCGAACGCCTGGAGGTGCCACAGCGCGCGCTCGGTGGCCTTGACTGCCGCCGGCGCGGCGGCATCATCCAGGAGATGGGCGGTGATCTCGTACGGGGCGGTCGGATCCTCGCGGGCGGACAGCTCGTCGCCGGGATCGCGGATCAGACGCGTGGGCCGTACCGCCGCGCCGCGGCCCAGCCGGCCGAAGATCTCGCTGACCGGCTCGACCGCTTCGACGTCGACCTCCACGGTCAGCTCCAGCCAGCGCATCGGCCGACCTAGCTGAACAGGTCGCGCAGCCGGTCGACCAGGCTGGGGCTGCCCTTGGGCAGGACCGCTGCGCCGCTCACCTCGCGGAGCTGCTCGAGCAGCTCACGCTCTTTCTTGCTCGGCTTGGGCGGCACCACCACCGTCACGATCACGTGCAGGTCGCCGCGGCCGGTGCCTCTCAGACGTGGCACGCCGCGACCGCGAAGCCGGACCTGGGTCCCGCTCTGCGTGCCCGCCGGGATCTCGATCGGTTCGCTGCCTTCGACCGTGGGGACGGACAAGGTTGCCCCCAGCGCGGCCTGCGGGAAGGTCACCGGTAGCTCGTGATACAGCTCCGTCCCGTGACGCAGCAGCTGCGGGTGCTCCCTGACGCTGATCGCCACGTACAGATCGCCGGGCGGACCGCCGCGCGGCCCGGCCTCGCCCTGACCCTCGAGCGCGATCCGCTGCCCGTTGTCGATTCCCGCCGGGACGGTCACGGTCAGCTTGCGCTCCTCGCGCACGCGGCCCTCGCCGTGGCAGGTGGCGCATGGCTTGGCGACCACCTTGCCCTCGCCGCCGCAGCGCGGACAGGCGCTGATGTTCACCATCTGGCCCAGGATCGTCTGGCTGACGCGCCGCTTCTCCCCGGTGCCGTTGCACTCGGGGCATTTCTCCGGCTGGCTGCCCGGCTCGGCCCCACTGCCCTCGCAGGTGGTGCAGCGCACCAGGACCGGGAAGCTGATCTCCTTGATCACGCCGAAGACCGCTTCCGCAAACTCGATCGTCATGTCGTAGCGCAGATCGGCCCCGGCGACGACCCGTCTACGCGTCCGCGACCCGGTCGGCGAGCCGCCGAAGAAGGCGTCGAAGATATCGCCAAACGGCCCGAAGCCTCCGCCGAAGCCGCCCGGACCACCCGCGCTGGCTCCGTCCACGCCGGCGTGGCCGAACATGTCGTAGGCGGTCCGCCGTTGTCGGTCGGACAGGATGCGGTACGCCTCGTTCAGCTCCTTGAAACGCTCCTCCGCCCCATCGGTGGTGTCGACATCGGGGTGGTGACGCTGCGCGGCGCGACGGAAGGCGCGCTTGATCTCCTCGTCAGAGGCATCGCGCGGCACGCCCAACACTTCGTAGTAGTCGCGCTTCACCGCCATTGCGGCGGGATTATACCGATTGGCACTCTCGGGTCGGGAGTGCCAGCGGTCTCAGCCCTTGCCGTTCGCCTCGCGCCGAGCCTCCTGGAGCGCCGTGGCGTGGTCGACCATGACGGTGGCCCGATACGAGTACCTTCCCAGGATGGCGACCGTCGCCAGGAAAACGACCACGCCCAGCAGGGCGACCGGTGTCATCTCCATCTTGAGCTGGAGAAGGGCAATTGAGACCAGGACGGCCGCGACCATCGCGTTCACGAAGCCGATGGTGGTCGGCGTCGTCACCAGGCCGTGCAGCAAGTGGGTCTTCAGCGGATCGGTGCCGTAGGTGAGCATGATGCCGTTCGGTCCCTCATCGGTGCCGGTGACGAACCACTTTTCCAGCTCCGGATCGAGCTCGAGGTAGGCCCGTCGCAATCGGTTCATGCCCCGCACCCAGACCACGTCCTCGTTGTTGATCTCCACCAGTCGCACGAAGGTCGCGATCCCCACGAACAGGACGACCGGCAGCAGCAGCACGGCGAAGACGGCGAAGCCAGAACCGAAGGCGGTCGCCTGGGCAACCAGCGCCAGCGCCACAACCGCCCCGGAGAGGAGCGACAGGAACATGCTGGCGCGACTGAACGACTCGTTCCAGGAGAGCGAGCGGGTCGCCAGCAGGCTCCAGTGCTCGGTCGCCAGCATCTGAACGTGCAGGGCGCGACGGGCCGCATCCTTGTCGCCGGGTACCGGCGGCGCCGACGGCGGGCCCTCGGGCATTCGTTCCATGACCATGGCCGGCATTGTACGAAGTGGCGAGTCCCGGCCGCTCACGTCACTCGGGTAGCATCGGCGCCCGATGACCGAACCCGACCTTCGCATCTCGGCAGACCACGCCCGTCGCTTCCTGGTGCGCCGCCACCTGCTCGATCCGCCGCGCTCGCTGCCGGCGGAGCCCGAATCGGTGCTGCGCGTGTTCGATCGGCTCGGCAGTCTGCAGTTCGACCCGCTCGAGGTGCCCGGCGCCCGCAATCACGACCTGGTGCTCCACGCCCGCATCAAGGACTACCGGCGCGACTGGTGCGACCGATGGCTCTATGGGCCGCCAGGAGATCGGCGCCTGATCGAGCTCTACAACAAGAGCCTGAACATCCTGCCGATGCATGAGCTCCCCTTCTATCGCGCGGCTTGGGAGCGATGGCGTGACGATCTCGAGAAGGGCGTCCTGCGCGAGCATGCCGAGCTGGTGACGACCATCCTGGGACGCGTCGAGCGCGACGGCCAGCTTTCGACCGATGCCTTCCGCGACATCGAGCATCGCATCGAGTGGTGGTGGGACGCCAGCGGCGCGACCAATACCCGCGCCGCCAAGGCGGTGATGGAGGCACTCTTCGTCATCGGCCGGCTGGGAATCGCCCGCCGCGACGGGAGCCGGCGCTACTACGACCTCATCGAGCGGCTGGTGCCCGCGGAGCTCCTCGCCACCGCGGCTGACACCCACCAGCAGCATCAGCACCTGCTCCTGTCGCGCCACCGCGCCGTCGGCCTGATGGCGGTCGGTGGCGACTCAACGCTGGTGAGCGGCACCGGCAGCGCTGCGGATCGCGCACGTATCACCCAGCAGCTGGTGACGGACGGCGTGCTGCTGCCTTGCGCGGTGGAGGGCGTTCGCGAGGTGCGCTACCTGCTGGCTGAAGAGCTGCCCATCCTGGCGGCGGCTCTGGATCCCGGGGGCTCCACGCCATCGGTCTCCTTCCTGGCACCGCTTGATCCGCTGATGTGGGATCGGCGGCTGCTCAAGAGCCTCTTCGCCTTCGACTACATCTGGGAGGTGTACGTCCCCGCCCCGAAGCGGCGCCACGGCTACTACGTCCTGCCGATCCTGTTCGGCGACCGGCTGGTCGGGCGGATCGAGCCGCGGCTTCAGCGCCGCGAGCGGCGACTCCGCATTGCCGGCATCTGGTTCGAGGACGGCTTTGCACCGATGCAGGAGCCGGACTTCGTCCCTGCCCTGCGTCAGGCGCTGGATGCCTACCGGCGCTTCGTCGGCGCCCGGTCCGTGACCTGGCCAAGGACCCGGCCAGGGCGCGATCTGGCCGGGGTTTTGCGGCAACGATAGGTCGCCCTGCAGGAATCGCTCCTCAGGACTCCCGGGCCGCGGCCGCTTCGAGCTTCAGCAGCTTGTCGAGCATCGTGTTCAGGGCATCGTCCTGGGCCTTGAGATGCGCCTGGATCTGCTCTGCCTCGTGGAACGTGGCGTCCGCATCCTTGTAGGTCATCTCGGCCCGCTTGTCCGATGCCTTCCCCATGATGTTCTGGCCGACCATGATGATCGACAGCAGCACGAGCTGGATGAACGTCTGGCTCACCCACTGCACGATCGCCAGCGGCCCGGACGTCAGAGCCGAGGGGAGCGCCACGAGCGCGAGCATCCCGAACGCATAGGCGCACCACATCGTCCCGACAACCGTCGTGATGAGGAGGGCGAAGCGCCCGTTGAAGCCCACCTGCTCGTCCGCCGTCTTCGGAGGTCCGGCCTTCTTGCGCTCTTCGATCCTGGGATGGGGGGCGTGGTCAAAGCTGACTGCCATCGGTTCTCCTTCGACTCGATCTCGCGGTCGTCCGCCGCCAGACTTCGGGTCTTCGCTCAGGCTACTCGCCCGAGGCTCACCGCGGCTGGGCGTCGAAGTCCACCACCAACGGAGCGTGGTCCGAGGGGA
>JANMPX010000072.1:0-7604 GCA_031370085.1 Chloroflexota bacterium
CGGTGCGCGCGGCTCTCATCGAGGGTGATGCAGCCACACCCTTCGCGATCCGTGCCGCCCGGCTCCGCCTGGAACGACCCGACCCGAACCTGGCGCGCCTGCTCGGCATCGACCCGGCGGCGCCCCCGGCGTCGCTCGCCATCAGCGGCCAGCCACGTGTCCTCGAGCGCCCCCCTCGCCACTACGCCTGCATCTGTCGACTGACCGTCACCGAGCAGGTGTATGCGGCGATCGAGGCGGGGTGGCGCACGGTCGACGAGCTGAAGCGTGCCACCGGGGTGGCGTTCGGCGAGTGCCAGGGACGGCGATGCGTCGACGGGCTGGCGCATCGGCTCGACCTGACTTCCGATCAGGCGCGAGGGAACATCACACCGCGGCCACCGCTGGTGCCGGTCCCGGCCTCGGTGCTCGCGGCCTTCGCCGAGGCCTAGGCGCCGATCGTGGCCAGCGACTCCGCGATGGCCCGGGTGGCCAGGTCGACCTCGGCGTCGGTGGTGACCAGCGGCGGGATGATGCGCAGCACCTGCCCGTACATGCCGCAGCTGAGCAGCAGCAGCTTGCGCTCGAAGGCTTCGTGGATGAGCGCTTTGACCAGGTCGGGACGAGGCATCAGCGAGCCAGGGTCGGCGAATTCGATGCCGATCATCAGCCCTCGGCCACGGACCTCCGCAACCGCGGCGTGTCCGGCTGCCGCCTCCCCGATGCCGGCGAGCAGGCGCTCCCCCTGGCGCGCGGCATTTGCCAGCAGCCCCTCGTCCTCGATCACGTGGAGGGTGGCGACGGCCGCCGCGCAGGCCACCGCGTTCCCGCCGTAGGTGCCTCCGTGGGCCCCTGGACCCCAGCGCTCGAGGAGGTCGCCGCGCGCCATGATCCCCGACAGCGGCATCCCCGAGGCGATCCCCTTGGCCATGACCACGATGTCCGGACGCGCGTCGTACCAGTCGGTGGCCCACATCCGCCCGGTGCGCCCCATCCCGGACTGTACCTCGTCGGCGATGAGCAGGATCCCGTGGCGGTCGGCGATCTCGCGAAGCGCCGGCAGGAAGCCATCCGGTGGGACCACGTAGCCACCCTCGCCCAGGATCGGCTCGACCAGGATGGCCGCCACGTCGTCGGGATAGATGACCGAGGCAAAGAGCTCTTCGAGCCCGGCCAGGCTGAAGGCCTGCGCTGCCGCATCGGTGTTGCCGGTCGGGTTGCGCAGGGCATACGGATACGGAGCGAAGTGAACGCCACCGAGCAGTGGCTCGAAGTGTCCGCGGTATTTGACGCCGGAGCTGGTCAGCGCCATCGCGCCGTGGGTGCGGCCGTGGAAGCCGCCGCGGAACGCGATCACCGCCGGGCGCCGCGTGGCGTACTTGGCCAGCTTGACGGCGGCCTCGATCGCCTCGGCGCCGGAGTTTGACAGGAAGAGCCCGGCGGACTCGCCGGATCGCAGCCCGGGGAACGTTCGTGGCAGCCGTTCGTGCAGCTCCAGTCCGGGCTTGTGGTACAGGATGTTCTGCTGGGCATGGATGATCCGGGCCGCCTGCTCGGCGATTGCCGCTGCCACCCGGGGATGGGCATGGCCGGTGTTGGAGACCCCAATGCCGCAGGTGTAGTCGAGATAGCGGTCGCCGTGGATCGTCTCGATCCAGGCGCCCTCGCCGCGCTCGACCACGAGGTCGGTGTATCGGGTCCACACCGGAGGAATCCCGGCGCGCTTCGCCAGCCAGGCGGCCTCGTCGAAAGAGGTCTCGTCGCGCATGAGCCCCGGCTCCCCGGCGGGCGGCTGCTGCGTCATCGCGAGGCAATCGGCACGACCGAGGCACCGGCCTCGCCGCTCCGCACACCGCGACGCTGGGCCCACACCTGGACCGCCATGAAGAGGAAGGCGATGAGGAAGAAGATCGAGCCCAGGGCATTCACCTCCGGCGGGATGCCGATGCGGCTCGCGCCATATACCCACAGCGGGAACGTGACGGTACCACCGGCGCTGAACAGCGTGATCACGTAGTCGTCGATCGACAGGGCGAACGACAGGAGGGCGGCGGCAAGGATGCCTGGGAAGATCAGCGGGAAGGTGATCTTCCAGAAGGTGGTCGGCCCGTCCGCATAGAGGTCCATGCCTGCCTCCTCGAGCGAGCGGTTGAAGCCGGTGAGCCGCGCCCGCAGGGTGACCACCACGTAGCTGATGTTGAACATGATGTGGGCAACGAGGATCGTCAGTATGCCGCGCGGCGTCCCGAATGCCACCCACAGCGTGAGCAGTGATGCGCCCAGGATGATCTCGGGCGCCGTCATCGGGATGAAGATCAGCAGGTTGAGCGCGCCGCGTCCGCGGAACTCGTAGCGCGTCAGGGAGAGGGCGATCAGCGTGCCGAACGTCGTGGCGACCAGGGTGCTGACCACGGCGATGAGAAGGCTGGCGAGCATCGGGCCAGTGATGTCGGCACGGCTCCAGATGGTCAGGTAGTTGTCGAGCGTGAACCCCTGCCAGGTGATGTTCTGGTGGCCGCGCGGCGCGTTGAAGCTGAAGATGATCATCACCACGATTGGCAGGAACAGGAAGGCGATCACCAGGCCGGTGAAGCCGGGGAGCAGGAAGCGAGAGAAGCGTCGTCCGGACATCAGGCGGTGAGCCGATCAGTGCCGACGATCCGGGTATAGATGCCGACCAGCAGCATCGTGCCCGCAACGAGCACGAAGCCGAGCGCCGCAGCCGCTGGGAAGTTGTTGACGTTCAGGAAGAGGCGTTGAATGACGTTGCCCACCATCGCCACGTCCGGGCTGCGGGCACCGATGATGTCGGCGTTAATGAAGTCACCGACGGCCGGGATGAACGTCAACAGCGAGCCGGCGACCACGCCCGCCAGCGAGAGCGGGAAGGTGATACGCCAGAAGGCTTGCGCCCTGTTGGCGTACAGATCGGTGGCAGCCTCGATGGTTCGCCGGTCGACCTTCTCGAGGGCTACGTACAGCGGCAGGATCATGAACGGCAGGAAGTTGTAGGTGAGGCCGAAGATCACCGATGCGGGCGTCGCGAGGAACCGGAAGGCATGGTCCAGCAGCCCCATCTCCTTGAGCGTGCCGAAGAGCAACCCGTTGTCGGACAGGACCATCCGCCAGTTCAACGTGCGGATCACGAAGCTCACGAAGAACGGCATGATCACCACCAGGACCAGCGCGTTCTTCAGTCGTCCGCCGTAGAACGCGATGGTGTAAGCCATCGGGTAACCGATCGCCAGCGTCAGCAGGGTGGTGGCAAACGCGTAGCCGACTGATCGGACGATCAGGTTGCCGTACTCGCTGATCACCTCCGGGTAGATCCCGAAGTTCCAGGTGAGCCGATAGCCTTCGCTGAGCGAGCCCTCCTGGAGGGACATCACCAGCATGAAAGCCATCGGCACCACAAAGAACAACAGGAGCCAGCCTGCTCCTGGCACAAGGAGCAGGTACGGAATCAGCCGGCGCCGAGCCGACAGCCCGCGCGTTCCGTCGGCGAGAGGGGCCAACGCGGGTCGTCAGCCGTTCGCCGTCGTCACCGCCAGGAAGAGGTCGTTCCAGGCCTTCTCCTCCGCGGGATCCGTCAGCTGCGGGTAGTCATACACATTCGCCAGCTGATCCGGCGTGGGTGCGACCACCGTGGAGATGACGTCCAGCTGGTCTGCCGTCGCGGCGTCTGAAGGCCGCTTCGCGTCCGCATCGGCCTTGATCTGCTCCGGTACGCCCTTGGTGGGAGTCCAATAGCCGATGTACTCCGCCAGGGTGGTGGCCGGCGTCAGGTCGTACCAGTAGTCCATCAGCTTGTGCGCCTGCTCGTTCCAGGCGGCCTTTTTGGGGATGCACAGGTTGTCGTTCCATCGCGGCGCGCCACCAGAAGGAATGATGAACTTGACCTTGTCGTTGTCGTAGAGCTGCATCTGCGTGATATCGCCCGACCAAGCCACCGACGCGACCAGGTCGCCATTCGCGAGCGAGTCGTAGTACTCATTCCCGTAGAAGCCGCGGAACTGGCCCGTCTTTGCCGCCGCCAGGAGTTTCTGCTGGGCCTTGGTGGCATCGGCCATGGTGGCATCGGCCGGCGTGATCCCCAGCGACAGCAGGGAGAGGCACATCATGTCCCGCATGTCGCTGAACCCGCCGACGCGACCCTTGAACTTCGGATCGAGCAGGTCATCGAAGCTGGTGATCTCGCGGCCGGTCAGGTTCGGGTCGTAACCGATCCCGGTGATCCCGCCCTGCCACCAGACGCTGTACTTGTTGTCGGGATCGAACCACAGCCCCTTGGCGTAATCCGCGCTGTTGGCCGTCCACTTCGGCAGCTTGCTATGGTCGATCTCTTCCAGGTATCCCAGGCTTGCCATCTTGCGAACCATCCAGCTGGTCGGGCTGATGACGTCCCACTTGAGCACATTCCCGGCCGCCAGATCGGGCTGGATCGTCCCGAAGAACTCCTCGTTGTCGTTGATCGCCTCGACATAGTGGACCTTGATCCCGCTCTGCTTGGTGAATGCTTCGATGGTGGGGTGCTTGCCGGCGTCGTCCACGTCGATATAGAGGGGCCAGTTCGCCCATTCGAGCAGGCTCTTGCCGGGGCCGCAGGCCGCCAGAATGGCGGGAAGCGTCATCGCCGCGCCGAGTGCCAGCCCGCCGCGGCCGGTCCTCCGCAGGAATGTCCGCCGGGAGATCCGGTCCCCCCGTATCAGGCGCTCGACTGCGAGCTCGATCTGGCTGCGCTCTTGACGGTCAGACATCCGAATCTCCTTCCTCCGTGGTGTGCGGGTCGCTTGCAATGTGCTGCGCCGCGCCCGCGAGCATGAACGTGTGCTGGGGATTCCAGCTCAGCTGGACGCGTTGTCCATCGGCCAGCACCTCGGCGGTGCCCGCTGTGTCGAGATTCTGTGCATAGACGGTCAACTTGTGGCCTTCCGCGGTCTGCACCAGGTACTGGGTGCTCACGCCGATATAGCTCGCATCGAGGACGACGCCCGCCAACGCGTTCAGACCCTGCGAAATGTCGGCCGTTCCGTCTGCGCCGACGCGCAACTTCTCCGGCCGCACACCGATGCGGACCGACCCGGTTGCGCCGGATCCGTCGTCCGGGGCACGGAGGACCGATCCGTTGCCCAGGCGGATGCTGACGAGGCCGCCGTCGCGACCCACTACCTCCCCTTCGAGCAGGTTCGAGACGCCAAGGAAACCGGCCACGAATGGCGTCCGAGGCCGCTCATAGAGGTCCTCGGGATTGCCGAGCTGCTCGATCTTGCCGGCACGCATCACGGCGATGCGATCCGACATGGTCATGGCCTCCTCCTGGTCGTGGGTGACGTAGATGAACGTGATCCCGACCTCGGTCTGAATGCGCTTCAGCTCGAGCTGCATCTGCTTGCGCAGCTTGAGATCAAGCGCGCCGAGGGGCTCGTCAAGCAGGAGGACTCGCGGATGGTTGATCAGTGCGCGCGCCAGCGCCACGCGCTGCTGCTGGCCACCGGAGAGCTGCGATGGCTTTCGCATCTCGTAGCCGGGAAGCTCCACCAGCTCCAGCATCTCGGCGATCCGCGTCCGAATCTCCCCATCGTCGACCTTCTTCCGTCGCAGCCCGAAGGCGACGTTCTCGTAGACGTTGAGGTGCGGGAAGAGCGCGTAGTTCTGGAAGACCGTGTTGACGTCGCGCTTGAATGGAGGCAGCCCGGTGACATCGGTGTCGCCCAGGTAGATGGTGCCTGCCGTCGTCTCCTCGAAGCCACCGATCATGCGCAAGGTGGTGGTCTTGCCGCAGCCCGACGGGCCGAGCATCGAGAAGAACTCGCCGCGCTCGACCTCGAGCGACAGATCATCGACTGCCAGCACCTCGTGGAAGCGCTTGGTGACGCGATCGAGCCGAACGTCGATGGGTGACGCCACCCGGGTCCCTCGTGCGAGCGGGAGGCCAGATCAACATGGCCGGCAGTGCGAGCCAGTTCGGAGTATAGGACCGCGTTGCGCACCGGTGTCGGCGAGCCCGGCTGGTAGACTCGACCGACCAATGGACTTTGCTCTCTCGCCGCAGCACGAGGAGATCCGCCGCTCCGTCCGCGATTTCGCGGAGCGCGAGATCGCCCCCATCGCCGACGAAATGGAGCGCAAGGCCGAGTTTCCGCACGAGGTCATCCGGAAGGCCGCGGCGCTCGGCTTCCTTGGCGTTCCATTCCCCGAGGAGGTGGGCGGCACCGGGCTCGACTCGCTGGCCTATGCCATCACCGTCGAGGAGCTGTCGCGCGTGTCCGGGAGCGTGGGGATCATCGTCAGCGCGCACACCTCCCTGGGGTGCAACCCGATCTTCATGGCGGGCACCGCGGAGCAGAAGGAGCACTATCTGCGTCCCCTGGCGAGCGGCGCCACGCTGGGCGCCTACGGGCTCACCGAGGCCGGTGCCGGGTCCGATTCACGCGGGACTCGCACGCGCGCCCGCCGCGACGGTGATGCCTGGGTCCTCAACGGCAGCAAGCGGTTCATCACCAACGCGGGGGTTGCCGGCACGTACATCGTCACCGCCGTCACCGATGAGAGCCCCGACACGGGTCGGATCAGCGCATTCATCGTCGAGGCCGACGCCCCGGGCTTCAGCATCGGGCGCCTCGAGGAGAAGATGGGGCTGCATGCCAGCCAGACCGGCGAGCTGCTGTTCGACGACTGCCGGATTCCGGCGGGCAACCTGCTCGGCGAGGAGGGCAACGGGGACAAGCTCTTCCTGAAGACCCTTGACGGGGGCCGAATCGGGATCGGAGCGATGGCCCTTGGCATCGCGCAGGCGGCCTTCGAGGCCGCAACGGCCTACGCCATCCAGCGCGAGCAGTTCGGGAGGCCGATCGGGTCCTTCCAGGGGGTCGCCTTCAAGATCGCCGACATGGCGACCCAGATCGACGCAGCCCGCCTGATGGTCTACCGCGCGGCGTGGCTGAAGGATCAGGCACGGCCGTATTCCAACGAGGCGGCGATGGCCAAGCTGTTCGCCAGCGAGGTGGCGCGCCAGGTCACCAACGACGCGGTCCAGGTGCATGGCGGGTACGGGTACATCACCGAGTACCGCGTCGAGCGCTACCTGCGCGACGCCAAGCTGACCGAGCTTGGGGAGGGGACGAGCGAGATCCAGCGCCTCGTCATCGCCCGCAACCTGCTCGGCATTCGCGCGATGTGACAGCGCCGATCTTCGGGACCGATACCGACGCGGCTGCCTGGCGACCCTCGTCGTCCTACCTGGAACGGAGCCGGCTGCGGCGCTTCCTGGACACCACCGGGTGCCGCGACTTGGAGGAGCTCCAGGCCCGCGCGGTGGCCGATCCCGCCTGGTTCTGGGCGGCGGCCGCGCAGGGTATCGGCGTCCAGTTCGATCCGCCACCGCGCACCATCCTCGACATTTCGCGCGGGATCGAATGGGCACGCTGGTTTGACGGAGCTGGCTTCAACTACGTCCGGATGGCTGTCGACGAGCCCGCCGCGCAGCGTCCCGACGAGGAGGCGCTGATATGGGAGGGCGAGGACGGGGAGGTGCGTCGCTTCACGCGCGCCGAGCTGCGCGTGGAGGTGGATCGCGCGGCCCGGGCGCTGGCGTCGCTTGGCGTGGAGCGGGGCGACCGGGTGGG
>JANMPX010000083.1:0-5815 GCA_031370085.1 Chloroflexota bacterium
GACCGATCCGAGGATGGAGGCGGTGCCGACCAACAGCAGGCCGATCAGCCACAGGTCGGTGCCAACCCCGCTCGAGTAGTTGCTCAGCGGCGCGTAGCCCGTCCAGCCCTCGGCCGCGGCGCCGCCGAAGAGGTAGCCGGAGAAGATCAGCAGGCCGCCCAGCGGCAGGAACCAGAAGCTGAGGGCGTTGATGCGCGGGAAGGCCATGTCCGGCGCACCAAGCTGGAGCGGCACGATGTAGTTCGCGAAGCCGGAGAGGACCGGGACCACGAACAGGAAGATCATGATCGTGCCGTGCATGGTGAAGGCCTGGTTGTAGGTCCGCTCATCGAGGAACTGGAGCCCTGGGACCGCCAGCTCGGAGCGCACCACGAGCGCCAGGATGCCGGCCGCGAAGAAGAAGATGAACGAGTTGACGATGTACAGGATGCCGATCTTCTTGTGGTCGACGGTGGTCAGCCAGTCGAGCACCCACGACCGTCGATAGCTCTCGGTCGCGGGGCTCAGGGCCGTAGTTGCCATCGGTTCCTCGCTCAGCTCGCAGGCTTAATGGATGGTCAGCGTGCCGGTCATGTCCGGGACCGGGTGCACGTCACAGATGAAGGTGTAGGTCCCCGCCGGAAGGGCCGGGACGACGTACGACACAGTGCCCGGCCCGGTGATGAACGATCCGTTGAAGAACGGCTTCTCGCCCTGGTAGATAGCAACGTTGTGCGAGACCGCTTCCTTGTTCGTGAACTCGATGCTGAACGGTTGGCCGGCAGCAGCGGTCAGCTCGTGCACGTCGTAGCTGATGTGGTCGGCCGTGACTTTGAGCGCGGACCCGGTGGGGCTCACCGACGGGACAGGCGGCCCGCCCGCCTTGGCGGCGGCATACCAGGCATCGTAGTCGGCGCGGGTCATGGCCTGCACCCGGAAGGTCATCCGGGAGTGGAGGTCACCGCAGAACTCGGCGCACTGGCCCGCGTACGTGCCAACGTCGCTGATCGTGAACTCCAGCGTGTTCGGGGCGCGCCCCTCGCCGACCGGAATGACGTCACGCTTCACCAGGAACTGCGGGACGTAGAACGCGTGAATGACGTCGTTGGAACGCAGGATCAGGTGAATCGGCTCACCCACCGGAACGACCATCACCGGCGGGGCGGCGGGCGTGCCCGTGATCGAAAGGTCGTTCTTGGGATCAGCGTCCTTATCGAGGTAGTGGAAAGTCCACTGCCACTGGAAGCCGTTCACCTCCACGTTCACCCCCGGGCTGGCGGAGCGCGCCTCGATTGAATTCAGGGTGAGCGTCGAAAGGACGAACAGGACCAGCACGATGACCGTGGGGATGGCCGTCCATAGCAGCTCGATCCTGTTGTTGCCGTGGACCTGGGTGGGCAGGCGATCGTCGCGCCGGCGATAGCGCACGATCGAATAGAGGATGAACCCCTCGACCCCGACGAAGACCACCGCCCCCATCCCCAACACGATGGCGTACAGGACGAAGACCTCCTTGGCCTGTTTGGTCTCCGGGGTCGGCGGGACCATGGCGCAGCCGGCCAGGACGACGAGAAGGAGGGGGGCGATGACGCGCAGGAGCGTCATCCAGCGCGGTCGAGCCGCCAGTCGTGACATCAGCTGGTCTCGGGGTCCCTCTCACCAAGGCGCACGTCCACCTGGCTGGCGGCGGCACGCGGCGTATTGTACCGATCCGATCCTCGGCGGTGTGCGCCCATCGCGATGAGCGGCGACGACTTCAGATACCGCGGTCAGGACAGGTCGGCGCCTCATCGGGAAGCATGAACCTGACGCTCACCTCGTACCGGTGGCCGGCCTGCGTGAAGCGGGTCAGCTGGTTGGCGGATGCCAGCGCCCGGTACCAGGTCCCGGCGTCGGGCCCGGTCACCACTCCACAACGCGCTTCGCTCACCGTGCCCGTGGGCGCGCCGAAGGTCGCAGGATCGTAGGCCGTCGGCCAGGGAACGAGCTGGTTGGAGATGCCGCTCCCGTCGGGCTGATCGGCGTCGGCATTGCGCACCAGCAGGCGGAGGGCATCGGGCCGGAAGGGCGTCCAGTCGGGATCGGCCCAGCCGCTGGCCGGCAGCCACGCGTCGAGGTTCATCAGGCGTTCGCTGAGATGAAGGAGGGCGGCATGCGTGGCCAGCTCCTCGGCGGAGATCCCAGCCTGGGTGTTCCCCTCCGGAAGGGTACCGAGGCCGTAGACCAGGATGGTCACCTGGCGTCCTTCGGCCTGCAGGCTGAAGATGGTGTCGGGGGCGTCAGCGACGACGTTCTGGGCGCCGCGGTATTCGGCGCTCGCGCTGAAGACGCCGCTCTTGAGGATCTCCTGGAGGATCGCCTGGATGCCGGCCTCGTTGACCCGGCGGGTATTGACCGCGGGGAGCGCGGGCCCCGGATAGATCTCGATCTGCGCGCCAGGGACAATGACCCGGCCATCGCCGAGCAGGCTGAATCCAGGGAAGCTGGTGAAGAGCACACCAGGTCCGACGAATCCGCCCTGGGTCGAGATCCGAAAGATGAGGCCGTCGCCGGAAGGGTGGGCGATTGGTCCGCCGGTCCCGGGTCCCGAGCAGGCGGCGAGCAGGATGGTTGACGCCAGGAGCAGCAGGGCGCTGTGCCACGATCGAGGTCTCATGCTCGCTTGGACGCAGAGACGCCGGCGCCGGTTCCCGCGAGAATGGATCATGGCTCGATCCAGGTTGCTGACCGTGCTCGCGGGGGCTGGCATGGCGATGGCAGCCCTGGCCGCCCCGGGCGCCGCGCTGGCGAACGGAGACGGCGCGGCGGCCCCGGCCTTCCCGGCGATCCTGTTCGCCTGGCGCTTCGAACCCCTGATCCTGGGACTCGTGGCCGCCACGGCCACCGCATGGCTCTGGATGGTCCGCCGCGTTGCCCGGCGCCATGCTGCGCACCCTGTGTCGCGCTGGCGGAGCGCCGCGTTCCTTGGCGGGCTCGCTGCGATTGTGGTGGCGCTGACCTCGCCGATCGACGCGTACGAAGGGTCGCTCTTCAGCGTGCACATGCTGCAGCACCTCGTCCTGGAGCTGGTGGCGGCTCCCCTGCTGGTGCTTGCCGCTCCCGCAACCCTGGCGCTGCGAGCCGCATCGTTGCCGATCCGGCGCCAGCTGCTCGCCTTCCTGCACAGCCGCCTGGTCGCGGTCGTCTCCTTCCCGCTGCTGGCATGGGTCATCTTCGCCGCGGTCAATTGGGGTTGGCATTTCAGCAGCCTCTACAACCAGGCGCTCGAGAACCAGGCTCTGCACGATGTCGAGCACCTCTCGTTCATGGCGGCGGCGCTGCTCTTCTGGTGGCCGGTGGTCGGCGTCGACCCATCACGGTGGCGCCTCCCCTATCCCGCCCGCCTCTTCTACCTCTTCCTGGCGATGCCGCAGAACTCGTTCCTGGGGGTCGCCCTGATGAGCGCACCGGCGGTCCTGTACCCGCACTACCTGACCATCGAGCGCAGCTGGGGACCGACCCCGATCGTCGACCAGAACGTGGGCGGGATGCTGATGTGGGTCGGCGGCGACGTCGTCTTCCTGCTGGCCATGGGACTGGTGGTCGCTGCGTGGGTGCGCCAGGAGGACCGCCGCACCGCTCGGCTCGACGCGCGCCTCGATGCACAGGCGATCCGGCGCACCGAGCCCTAGCCGGGCGTCAGCCGCACCAGGCTGTCGACCGCGACCGCGGCAAAGAGCAGGGTCAGGTAGCCGATCGAGTAGCGAAAGAGCCTGATCGCCGCGCGCCCGTCCGCCACCGCCCGCACGACGCCGATCGCGTACCAGACGAAGGCGCCGCCAAGCACCACCGCGGTCACCAGGTAGATGAGCCCCATCCGAGCAGCCGGGAAGAGGAGCAGGCTGACCGCCACCAGAACGAGGGTGTAGAGCAGGATCTGGCGGGCCGTCTCAGCCTCACCGCGAACCACCGGCAGCATCGGAACCTTGGCCGCGGCGTAATCGCCCTTGTAGCGCAGGGCCAGCGCCCAGAAGTGCGGCGGCGTCCAGTAGAAGACGATGGCGAACAGCACGAGCGCAGGGATCTCGACGGTACCGGTCACCGACGCCCAGGCCACAAGCACCGGGACGCTGCCCGCCGCGCCTCCGATGACGATGTTCTGCGGCGTGGTGCGCTTCAGCCAGAGCGTATAGACGAAGACATAGAACGCGATGGCGCTCGCCGCGAGGAGCGCGGAGAGCAGGTTGACGGTGGCCCATAGCCAGGCGAACGAGACCAGGCTCAGGGCGACGCCGAACCACACGGCCCGCCGTGGGGAGACGGCGTGACGGGGAAGCGGCCTATTGCGCGTGCGTCGCATCACGTCGTCGATGTCCCTGTCCAGGTACATGTTGATGGCGTTCGCGCCCCCTGCCGCCAGCGTCCCGCCGATCATCACCGCGGCGATCAGCCAGATCGACGGAATCCCTCGCTTTGCGAGGACCATGGTCGGAACGGTGGTCACCAGCAGCAGCTCGATGATGCGTGGCTTGGTGAGCGCCACGTACGCCCGCAGCGTGTCGCCCCGGGTCGACGTGCCTGGTTCGCGCAGAACACCTGGCGCAGGAACGGAGGCGGGAACCGGCTGACGCCGGACAGCGAGGTAGAGCCAGACCACGGTGGCGAAGAGCGCCGTGCCGATCGCCAGGTGCGGAACCACAAAGAAGGCGGAGAGACGCGACCAGACGTTGGCGGCCCCGAGGAACAACTGCACCACCACCAGGCTCACCGCGATCCCTGCCAGGTTGCGCGGCAAGCCCTGCAGCTCGCGGCGCACGCGGCGCGCCATCCACAGGACCAGCAGCAGCACCAGCGCGGCCAGAGCGCGGTGCAGGACCTGGATCGCCTGCTGGCCGATCACGATCGTCGGCAGCGGACTCCCATTCATCAGCGGGAAGTCAGCGAAGGCGAGACCAGCTCCGGCGCCGGTCACCCACGAGCCAAGGAGCATCTGGGCGAACACGACGAGGCCGGTCAGGGCGATCAATCCAGCGGGCCCCCGCGACGACGTTCGGGGAAGCGGGCCGGACGTCGCGCGGTCGGCGATGACGATGGTCAGTGCCAGGACCGTGAGCGCCATCGCCAGGTGCGCGGTCACCAGCTCCGCGCGCAGCTGCTGGATCACCACCTGGCCGCCGAGCCATGCCTGGACGATCACCAGCACGCCGGCAACCACCGCGGCGAGCAGCATCGGACGATCGCGTCGCCGGGGAGTGAAGACGGTGAACAGTCCGACGGCCGCGACCAGGGGTCCCACCGCGAGCGCCGCCACGAGGCGATGCGAGTGCTCGATCCACGCGTTCAGATCGGCCGGCGGCACCCATGCGCCGAAGCACAGTGGCCAGTCGGGGCAGCCGAGCCCCGAATCCGTGGCTCGCACCAGGCCACCGACCACGATCAGGGTGTACGTGGCGATCGAGGCGGCGATGGCCAGGCGGGCGAATCGAGTCAACGGGGTGGGATCCTCTCGGCGACGCGCAGCAGCGCCCGCTGGTCAGGCACGCTGGTTGGCCGCAGGATCATACCCAGCCGACGCTGCCGAGTCACTACCCTGCGCCGCCCTGCGCAGGCGACGTTCCGCGGAGCGAGCAGCCGGCACGTGGCGCAGCGGGGCCGGTACCAGGGGGAGGAATCGGCGCGTCGCCGTGGCCAGCCGGAGGATGCCCCGCTGCCGGGCCGCTGACCAGCCGATCCGATAGCCGCGGCGCAGCTCCGACGGCAGGACCGAGAGCGAAATGAGATGAGCCGCGTCCCATGCCGGCCGCGGCGGGAAGCGGGTCGGGTAGAGGACCGTTCTGGACAGCTCGAGCGCGGTCGG
>JANMPX010000087.1:0-3620 GCA_031370085.1 Chloroflexota bacterium
TCTTCGCGCCGGCCAATGAGAGCGTCCTCCCGGAGATCGCCAGCGAGGAAGAGCTGGGGGCCGCCAACGCGATCATGGCGATCGCCCAGTTCGGCTCGACCGCCATCGGCTTCGCGGCAGCCGGATTCCTGGCCACCACCGGATCGATCAGCCTGGTCTTCGTCGTTGATGCGGCCACCTTCCTGTTCTCGGCCGCAATGATCAGCCTGGTCAGGGTGGCACCCATGGAGGCAGCGGAGCACACCACCATCGGTGCCCTCATCAAGGACATCGGCTCCGGCGCGCGCTTCATCGTGGCCACCCCGATCCTGCGCTCCTCGAACCTGGTCAGGATCCCGGTCCTCATCGCGTTCGGCATGACCAATGTGCTGCTGCTGCCCTTCGCCTTGCGAGCCCTCCACGCCACCACGTTCGAGTACGGGCTGCAGGAGGGGCTGACATCGGTCGGCTTCGTGATCGGCAGCCTCTACATGGCACGCCTGGCCGATCGGCTGCGCGAGGGGCAATGGCTGGTGATCAGCTACCTGGTCATGGGGGCGCTGACCCTGGCTTATGCGCTCCAGACCTCGGTGTGGTGGGCGATCTTCCTGATCTCGCTGTCGGGCGCCGCGAATGCCCCCTCGTTCGTGGCGATTCGCCTGATCAACCAGCGGAACACCCCGCGCGAAATGCGAGGACGGGTCTTCTCGACCACCTATGTCATCCGCGACGTGGTCTACTTGGCCGGCATGGGGATCGCCGGCCTGGCCGACCTGGTCGATGTGCGACTCATGTTCATCGTTGGCGCCGTGGCGGTCATCGTGGCCGGCTTTGTCGCCGGCTTCCTGCCGGGGCTCGGGCAGCCTGCAGCTGAATGGCGGCGTGCCATGAGCCTGCTGCGCGGCGCGGCATCGGCCCCCGGCATGGCGGCGGGACGACCCGCCTTCGCCACCGACCTCGAGCTGCTTGGCCGCTACGTGCCCGCCCTCTCCGGCCTGACGCCGAAGGATCGCGGCTCGCTATTGCTGCACGCGCGGGTCCGCGAGGCAGAGGCCGGCAGCGCCATCACCCGGCACGGCGACTCCGGCGACTCGGCGTACTTCATCCTGGCCGGGCGCACCGTGGCCGGTCGCACCTCCGGGGAGGGCGTATACAGCGCTCTGTCGAGCATGGGAGTTGGCGACCTCTTCGGCGAGATCGCCGCGTTGACCGGCAGCCTGCGTACGGCTGACGTGGTCGCCGAGGAGCCGACCACCCTGCTGGAGGTGCCCGCCGATGATCTGCGCCACTTGATGGCGATCCCCGAATTTGGCCAGTTCGTCCTTGGCAAGATGACCGAGCGGCTGGCACGCACCACCAGCATCAACGACCTGCCGCGGTTCGGCGGGATCGACTACGCCGCGCTGCGCGAGGCGCGCAAGGAGTCCGCACCCTCGCCCGAGGACAGCTCGGCCGCCATCTAGCTGGCATGCGGCTGATCGGTGGTCGGTATGCTCGACTGCGGAGCACACCGACCGGGATTGACCGATGTGGACCGATATCCAGGCTGAATCGCGACCCTTCTGCTCGCCCGCTGAGCATTCAGCCGGGATTCGGGGCTTTTCCGGTCCATGCGCTCGGATGCCGAGCACGGGGCGGATCGCAACAAGCCCGACCGCGGCCCACCAACGCCGGGCTGCCCCCTAGAATCGTGCGATGGCCAACCAGCACGCCGTCCTCGACACCATCGGTCACACGCCGATCGTCCGACTGCAACGCCTCGCCACCCCGGAGATGGCCGAGGTCTGGGTCAAGCTCGAGGCGAACAACCCCACCGGCTCATACAAGGACCGCATGGCGCTGGCCATGATCGAGGGTGCCGAGCGCAGCGGGCGCCTCAAGCCCGGGCAGACCGTGGTCGAGTACAGCGGCGGCAGCACCGGGTCGAGCCTGGCCCTGGTCTGCGCGTTGAAGGGCTACCCGCTGCGCGTCGTCAGCTCCGACGCGTTCGCGTTGGAGAAGATCAAGACCATGCGCGCCCTCGGGGCAGAGGTCGAGCTCATCTCCTCGCCGGAAGGCATCGGCAAGGATCTGATCGGCCGGATGATGGCCCGCGTCAAAGAGATCGCCGCCGAGACCGGCGCCTTTGCCACCGACCAGATCAACAACACCGACATGCTGGACGGATACGCCGGACTGGGCCGCGAGATCGTCGAACAGCTCCCCGACGGCGCGGACGCGTTCGTCCTGTACGTCGGCACCGCCGGCTGCTTCGTCGGCACCACCCGCGAGCTGCGCCGCCAGTGGCCAGTGCTGCATCGGATCGTGGTGGAGCCGGCCGAGTCGCCGTTCCTGTCGGAGGGACGCGCCGGGACGCATCGCATCGAGGGTGGCGGCATCGGCTTCTGGCCGCCCCTGCTGAGACGGGACGACTTCGACGAGGTGATCACCGTTACGACCGAGCAGGCCTTCGCCATGGCTCGGCGCGCCGCAAAGGAGGAGGGCATCTTTTCCGGCGTCTCGTCAGGGGCCAGCCTTGATGCCGCACTGCAGGTTGCCCGCCGACTGGGCCCGGGCCATCGGGTCGTGACGGTCCAGGTCGACTCCGGCCTGAAGTACCTTGCGGGGCAGACCTACCAGTAAGCAGCGGCAGGGGCGAAGGCGATCCCACGCACCTTGCGGACAGGGTCGGCGGCAGGTCACGCCCGCCCGCGGCCACAGCCATGGCACGGCTCTAACGGCCAACTTCAGGACGCTGGCTGGCCGTCACCGCCACCCCGTGGCCAATCGGCTACCGAGAGTCGCTCTCATCGCCCATCTTGGCCGTTGTAGCCGCCTGGTGGCCGCGGCAGTGAGTTTTAGGAATCCTTCGACGCCGTGTGCTCGACTGCTGAGCACACCGACCAGGATTGACCAGGATTGACCAATATCCGGACTGAATCCCGGCCCTTCTGCTCGCCTGCCGAGCTTTCGGCCGAGATTCACCACGTTCCCGGTCCATGCGCTCGGATGCTGAGCACGGCGGATCGGAAGCAGCGGCTGACCCGCGCCCTCGCCCCCGCCCATAGAATGGACACCTCCTTCGGCCAATTTCGACATGGGAGGACCGATGCCTGACTACCCCGACATCTACGCCGATGGTGTCTCCATCTCGGCGAGCGCCTATGGCCTGACCCTCACGTTCACCCTCTCCGAACCGACCGGCGCGCCCGGGACGGAAGCATCACCGACGAGACCTGTCGGTCGGATCCGAATGGGCGCTGCCCTTGCCGCGTTCGTCGCCGAGACACTCCGGGCTGCGCTCGCCAACCAGCCACTGATTGGCACCGCCCAGAGCACCTCCCCCAAGTCGATCTCCTGATCCGCCGCCGAGCGGGCAAAGCCGTGGCACGGGTGCTACGGCCAACTTCAGGCCGATACCTGGCCGTGGGAGCCGCCCCGGGGTTGATCGGCCATCGAGAGTGCCTTCCGTCGTCCATCCTGGCCGTTAGACCCTCCCGGCGGCTGCGGCAGTGGGTCCGCGAGATCGATCGCTACAATGCCGCACCATGCACCCGGTCCGCCTCTACAACACGCTGACCCGCCGCCTCGAAACGCTCGAGCCGCTGACGCCCGGCCGCGTGACCGTCTACACCTGCGGCAGCACGGTGTACCGCTACGCG
>JANMPX010000152.1:0-1816 GCA_031370085.1 Chloroflexota bacterium
GCTCGCTGCGCTTGGCGGCCACAGAATATGACAACGTGGAGCTTCTGCATCGCGTCTATGAAAGCCTGCGTAAAGGGTGACGGGTGCCGTCGCGAAGTTGGTTGGAATTGGGGGTGGCGTAGTCTCCGGGTGCTTCAACCCGAACGAGTCCAGCGTTGACGCGCCGGACAGGAGACCACGCCATGACGAGCACTACCACGAAGCCCGATGCCGTTCAGCCTGATGCCGAGACGGCGGTTTATCTCTTCGACGACTGGTTTGACCCGATCGAAGCTGGCCTGCGCGATCGGGTCCGCGATTTCATCGAGACGATGATCAGGACCGAGCTCGACGCGGCTCTCGCCCGCCCGCGCTATGCACGGCGGCCCGAGGCGAGTGATGGGAGCGATGGTGTCAATGCCGGCATCGCCGGCCATCGGCACGGCAGCCGAACACGGACGCTGATGGGGACCTTCGGATCGACCGAGATCACCGTGCCGCGGGCTCGCCTCAAGGCCGGTGATGGCAAGACGAGCGAGTGGAAGAGCAAGTCGCTCAGGGCCTACCAGCGGCGGACGAAGGCCGCCGACGCGCTGATCGCGTCGACCTATCTCGCCGGCACCAACACCCGCCGCGTCCGCCGCGCGCTCGCCGCGCTGTTCGGCGGCGCGGTCGGCAAGGACACCGTCAGCCGGGTCTGGCGGAAGGTGAAGACCGACTGGGAAGCCTGGAACGCCCGATCGCTGGCCAACGAGCCGATCGTGCGATTGATCCTCGACGGCACGGTCGTGCGCGTCCGCCTGGACAGGCAGGCAACCTCGATTTCACTGCTCGTGGTGATCGGGGTGCGCGACGACGGGCAGAAGGTGCTGCTGGCGGTCCGGGACATGGGCGGCGAGACGACGGAGGCGTGGCGTACGGTGCTCGACGACCTGATCGCCCGCGATCTGCGCCGGCCGGAGTTCCTGATCGTCGACGGCGCTGCGGGGCTTGAGAAGGCCATCGCCGCCGTCTGGAATGGCGTGCCCCTTCAACGGTGCACGGTTCATAAGCATCGCAACCTGTTCGGCCACGCCCCCGAGCGCCTGCACGAGGAGATCACCGCCGACTACACCGACATGATCTACGCCGCGACGGCCGCGGAAATCGAAGAGCGGCGCAAGGCCTTTGTCCGCAAGTGGCGGCTCCGCCACCGGGCCGTCGCCGACAGCCTTGAAGAGGCCGGCGACGCCCTGTTCGCCTTCACCCGCTTGCCGCCATCGCAATGGCGAAGCGCCAGGACCTCGAACGCCATCGAACGCCTCCACGAGGAGTTCAAGCGACGGATCAAGACCCAGACGGTGCTGCCGTCGGCCGACACCGCGGCCATGTTGTTCTGGGCTCTGCTCGCTTCCGGCCAGATCAATATGCGAAAGGTCGACGGCTGGCAGACGCTCACCATGAAGGTCGGCGACGGGCCGATTGACCTGGCCGCCTGAACCGATACCTTCAACCCGCCGGAGCCTGCGTCACGCCGAATTCCAACACAACCCGCGACGGCACCTGCGTCACGCATTACCACCAGCGGCCCCAGCTTGGGAGTAGTGTCCAGACGCTCCATAAGCTCTGGCCAAAGCACCGTGCCATCCTCATCAAATAGAGGTACCGGGATCCGCTCGTGTCGGTTTTTATGATGCCAGATCCGGACCGATCCCAGATCCTCGGCTGGCCTAAAGTCCGCCCAAGCGAAACGGCCAAAGATGTCTTCCTCTCGCTGCAGCCAGTAATAAGCGATCATGGCTGCGGTACCGATGGATGCTCGTCCGAGTTCGTCGGCCTTCGCAACGAAGGCATTAAG
>JANMPX010000209.1:0-2813 GCA_031370085.1 Chloroflexota bacterium
CACGGGACTGCTCTTATAGCATTACGAGAGCCGGCAGGTATCACTCGTTGAAGGATCGGCGACGGTGGTGAACGTCGCTTTGCCAGTGGTGATCGCGGACACCCAAGCATTACGCCCCATGGATCACCAGCGCGACCGAAGTAGCTCGCCGCGTTGCTGAGTGCGGATTCCGGTGAAGTCGGCCGGGCATTCCGATTGATGTCGGCCACCTGTTCCGATTGATGTCGGCCGGGGTAGCGGGCGCCTCTGGTCTTTTGTCGTTTGGCATCACAGAGGTTGCATAGTCAAGCGTCGGCCTGCTGGGAGTCGATCTTTCGGCGCAGCGAATCGCCTTTGAGTTTGAGACGATGGGCGTTGTGGACGATGCGATCGAGGATGGCGTCGGCGATGGTCGGCTCGCCGATGATGTCGTGCCACCGATCGACCGGGATCTGGCTGGTGATAAGGGTTGCGCCGCGGCCGTAGCGCTCCTCGACGATCTCCAGGAGATCACGGCGATGGTCGGTCCCGAAGGGCTCGAGCCCCCAGTCGTCGAGGATGAGCAACTTCACCTTGCCGAGCTTCTTCATCAGCCGTGGATGGCGGCCGTCGCCGCGAGCGAGCGCGAGATCGGGGAACAGCTTGGGAACGCGCTGGTAGAGAACGGAGCGGTTGTCGCGACAGGCTTTGTTGCCAAGCGCGCAGGCGAGCCAGGATTTGCCGACACCGGTGGGGCCTTCGATGATGAGGTTCTGCGGGGCCTCGATCCAGTCGCCGGCGATCAGCCTCTGGAACAGGGTGCGATCGAGGCCACGCGCAGCGCGATAATCGATGTCCTCGATGGTGGCGCGCTGGCGCAGCCTGGCGTGGCGTAGTCTGGCTGTGAGCTGCCGATTGGATCGCTCGGTGGCCTCGCGATCGAGCAGCAGGGCCAGCCACTCGGCGTGGCCGAGGCCTGCGGCGCTGGGGTTTTCCTGCAGTTCGCCGAAGGCGCGGGCCATGCCGGCCAGGCCGAGCCGAACAAGTTGGTCGACGGTGGGATGGATGAGCAAGGTCTGTCTCCTCAGTGGTAGTAGCGGGACCCGCGGATGTTGGGATGGTCGAGCGGCAGCTCGGGTGCGTTGGAAGCGCGCGTCAGGGGTTGGCGATCGAGGCCGTTCTGGAGGATGGAGTTGATCGAGCCGTAGGATCGGGCGCTGATCTCGAGCCCTCGTTTGCATGCCGCCTCGAGGCGATCGACACCGTATTGGCGGGCGAGCCTCAGGATGCCCAGGCAGGCGCGGAAGCCCTGCTCAGGATGGGGCCGGCTGCGCAGAATGACCTCGACCAGCGAGGCGGTGTCGGGCCCGATGGTGGCGGCGTCGCGTTGGATGCGCTCGTGGGTCCAGCCGGCGTGACGGCGATGCGAGCTCGGCATGTGCTCGGTCACGGTGGTGTGGCGGCCGCGGGCACCGCCCAGCAGATGGCACGCGACCCGCTCGCCCTTGTAAAACAGCTCGACGGTGCGCTCTGTGATGCGCGCCTCGACCTGCTGGCGCAGCAGGCGGTGCGGCACCGAGTAGTAATGGCCGTCGACGTCGACGTGATAGTCGAGCGCGACGCGGCGCTGGCGCCATTCGGCGTAGACGTAGGGTTCGGCCGGCAGCGCGCCGAGCGCCGGCCGATCGAGCTCATCGAACAGCTGGCGTCGGCTGACGCCAAGGCGGCGCATCGGCCGGCCGTTGAGCTCGCCGAGCAAGGCGGCAATCGCGCCGTTCAGCTCGGCCAGAGAGAAGAAGCGCTGGTCGCGCAGGCGGGCGAGGATCCAGCGCTCGACCACCTGCACGCCAACCTCGACCTTGGCCTTGTCGCGCGGCTTTCTCGGCCGCGCCGGCAGGATCGCCGTGCCGTAGTGGGTGGCGAAGTCCTGGTAGGTCGGATTGAGCCCCGGCTCGTGCCAGTTCGCCTTGAGCACGCCGGCCTTGAGGTTGTCGGGCACGATCTGGCGCGGCACCCCGCCGAAGAACGTAAGCGCACGCACGTGCGCGCCGATCCAGTCGGGCAGCGTCTGCGTCCAGCTCGCCTCGGCGTAGGTGTAGCTCGACGCCCCCAGCACGGCGACGAAGATCTGCGCGGTGCGGACCTCGCCGGTGCGCCCGTCAACCAGCTCGACGGTCTGGCCGGCATAGTCGACGAACAGCCGCTCGCCCGCCGGATGGACCTGGCGCATCGTCGGCGACAGCCGGCTCTCCCACTCGTCGTAGATCTCACAGAAGCGCGAGTAACCGTAACCTTCGGGCGCACCGGCCCGGTACTCCTGCCACAGCAGCATCAGGGTGACGCCCGGCCGGCGCAGCTCGCGATGCAGGCTCGCCCAGTCCGGCTCGGGCTTGCGCCGCGCCCCCGCCGCCGCGCCGCCGCGCACGAACAGCAGCGCCTCCAGTGCCGTGTCGGTCAGCCCCTCCGGCAACGGCCACCTCAGCCCGGCCGCGACCGCCCGGCCGGCGTAGTCGCCCACCGTGCTGCGGGCCAGGCCCGTGCTGCGCGCAATCGCCCGGTCGCTCAGCCCCTCCGCCCTGAGCCGCAAAATCTCCCTGACGCTACGCATCGGCACTCTCTCGGCTGGCATCGGCTCCCTTTCCCTGACAGGCCAGGGAGCCTATGCGGTTCAACCAGAGATCGAGCGCCCGCCACCCCGGGGGTGGCCGACTTCAAATCGGAATCGGTGGCCGGCTTGGATCGGAACAGGTGGCCGACTTCAAATCGGAATTGGTGGCCGACTTGCACCGGAATCCGCAGTGATGCGCCCGTCCTTGTCGAGGTCGCAGCGCACGAAATTGCGCTCGGCCAGGGCC
>JANMPX010000225.1:0-3438 GCA_031370085.1 Chloroflexota bacterium
CGGCCGGCGGGGTGGGTGTGCCCGGCCGTCTGGTGGTGACCGGCATCCAAGATTCGCTGCCGGTGCCGATCAAGTGGCTCTACCCGCTGACGGCCAAGCGCGAGGGTCGATGGAACCCGCAGCCGCACAGTGACGAGACGCCCAACCTATTCCGCCTGCTCCGCGCTGCACCGGGCGGGCGCGTGGAGTCGGCGGCCACCTCGGGCGACGTGGCGGTGCTGCAGCCGACCGGGGGCACCACCGGCACCCCCAAGGCAGCCATGCTGAGCCACCGCAACCTGGTGGCCAACGCGCAGCAAGTGTCAGCCTGGTTCCCGCGGAACACCGCCGGTGAGCCCCCCACCATCCTCTGCCCGCTCCCGCTCTTCCACATCTACGGGCTGACGGTCGACATGAACTACGGCATGCTGGTCGGGGCCACCCTGGTCCTGCTGCCGCGCTTCGACCCCAAGCAGGTGCTCAGGGCCATCGTCAAGTACCGGCCGCAGCTCTTCCCCGGCGCCCCGATCATGTACCAGACCCTGTCGCACCATCCCGAGGTCTCGAAGTTCGACCTCTCGAGCATCGATGCCTGCATCAGCGGCGCCGCTCCTCTGCCGCCGGAGGTCCAGGCCGATTTCGAGCGGATCACCGGTGGTCGCGTCTGCGAGGGTTACGGGCTGACCGAGGCGTCGCCGGTCACTCACTGCAACCCGATCCACGGCGAACGGCGCAACGGCACGATCGGGCTGCCCTTCCCATCGACCGATGCCCGGGTGATGGACGTCATGAACGACCGGCCGGCAGGGCCGGGTGAGGTGGGCGAGCTTGAGGTTCGCGGGCCGCAGGTGATGGTCGGCTACTGGCAGCGGCCCGAGGAGACCGCAGCGGTCCTGCGCGACGACTGGCTCCGTACCGGCGACCTGGCCAGCATGGATACCGACGGCTACTTCACGATCGTCGACCGCATGAAGGACCTGGTCATCGTCGGCGGGCTCAACGTCTACCCGCGCGAGGTTGAGGAAGTGCTGCTCACCCATCCCGCGGCGGCCGACGCGGCCGTCATCGGCGTGCCCGACGAGCGGCGCGGCGAGGTGCCGTATGCGTTCGTGGTGCTCGCGGAGGGCAAGATCGCATCGGTCGCTGAGCTGCTCGAGCACTGCCGCGCCAATCTGGCGCGCTACAAGGTGCCGGCCGAAATCGAGATCCGCTCCGAGCTGCCCAAGACGATCGTCGGCAAGGTGCTGCGCAAGGACCTGCGCGCTGAGCTGCTCGCCAAGCGGAAGTCATAGACCAGATCGCCGTTCAAGAAGGAGGCGCGGGGGTCCATCGGCCACTCAACGATTTCGCTCGTCCGCAGCGCCGCGGGTTGACGCAGCCTGTCCGGCACGACCGCCTTCGTCGCCAGCGTCCTCGATCAGGTAATGGCGTCTCGAGCGCTGTGGCGACTGGTGGGACGCCATCCCGCCTCGTGCGTAGAATCAGGCGCGGAGGGGTGGCAGAGTGGACGAATGCGGTGGTCTTGAAACTGGCCGCTCTTCACGTTTCCGCCTCAGACCGCACCTGCTTCACGCTGAAGACTGCTGCACTGTCACGTTGCTGGCCGGTGTAAGCCACAGTCGTTACTCAACGCCACCGCTACTTGATCGTGGAGTCGCGTGGGCGTCGGGGAGCAGCCGCATGCCAGTAACGACCACCAGGTCGAGCGGGACGGCCGGGTCGACGACAATGACGGAGGTTCCCTGGGGCAGTGGGTTATGCCGCTCCCGGCGCAGTCACGAGGATCGCCGCCCCAAACACCAGGAGGGCGACACCAACCGCTACCGCTGCCCGCTGGCCGAAGCGTCCAGCCGCCTCGTAGACCATGACCGCGGTCAGCGCAACCATCCACCATAGGTTCGCGAATCCTTCGGCGAACATCAGCAGCATGAGCGCACCGGAGCTGCCCAGGCAGGCGAGGCCATGGTCGAGCCCGTGCTGGAAAAGTCCGCGTCCCCTGGGTGCTGCGGGTCCCGCGCCGAGTGGGTGCCGACACGCCACGAGGCTCAGCCGCTTCATCGGCGTGAGCTGATAGACGCCGGCGAAGGCCACGACGCTGGCTTCGATGAGCCACGGACGAGCGGCCAGCCACGGCGTCGCGTCGACGATGTGGTGCAGGACGACGTCGCCCATGAACGCCATCAGCCCGAAGATGGTCCAGACGACCGCGTAGGAACCGAGGAATGCGGTCAGATCCCGGCGAGGCCGAGACGCGACCACCGTTCCCAGGTTGAAGACGCGGATGGCGGGCACGCTCGCCGGCAGCATCATGGCCGCGATCATCACCTGCCAGGCGAGGAGGAAGATGGGCGTGGCGATCCACAACGGTGGACCTCCCTCGATCAAAGCGTGGTGGTGGAGCAGCGCCGCGTTGCCGGTCACCTGGGCGACGACGGCGAGGAGCCAGGCTCCCCCGATGGCCATCGGCACCACCGGAAGCCGCGCGGGAACGACTGCAATTGCGCGCATGGTGCTCGCGCTCCTCAGACGAGGTCGAGGCTGCAGCCAAACGCGCGCGTCTTCGCGACGCGGACCTCACGCCCGGCAAGCAGGTCGTCCAACGCGTTTCGAAGGTCATGGCTCGTGATCCTGGCCGCTAGCCTCGCGTCGTCGAATCGACCTTCGTATCGCAGTTTTCGTGCTCGGTCGAGCACGAAAACATGGAACGTGCAGGCCGCACCGAACGCCTTTGCCACCCGCTGGCCGTCGTCGACCAGGTAGGGGAACGCGTACCCGTCTTCAGCGGCGCGCTCGACCATCCGGGCGAAGCTCTCGTCGGGGTAAAGGTGTGGATCGTTCGAATTGACGGCCACCAACTGCACGCCCCGCGGGCCGTACTCACGCTGGAGCGCGTTCATCCGCTCCGCATAGGCCTTGGCCGTCGGACAGCGGTTCGACGAGAAGATCACCACGAGCACGTCGCGATCGGTGAAGTCCGAGAAGCCGTAGCGTCGGTCATTGGAGCCGAGCAGGCCTTCGAAGACAGGGCCTTGGGCGCCGATCGGGAGGGTCGCCCATTCGGGCGACGCCTCCACGGTCTGCAGCGGCGTTATGCCGACGCCGTGGCGGCAAAGCGGTCGGGGAACTGCGCGACGAGTCCGTCGTGCAGCGCGTCGGCGACGACCATGATCTCCGTGTAGATGTCGTCGAACGCCTTGATGTCGGCAGCCCAGTCGCCGGTGATGCGGGCGACAGCCTCGTCCTTGGTGAGCTTGAGGTGAAGCGCCAGCAGGTCGACCAGGTCCTTCTTGGGCCAGTTGGGGTTGGCTCCGGCAAGGAAGCCGGCGATCTCCTCGATGTTGGCGGTCCACCGCGCGTCGTGCGTGGCGAACGCTTCCTGGTCGCCGGACTTGGCGGCGGCGACGAGATCAACCGCGATCATGATGTGCTGCTTGAGCAGATCGGTCAGCTTGTCACCGG
>JANMPX010000246.1:0-40223 GCA_031370085.1 Chloroflexota bacterium
TGACGATGAAGGCGGTCTGGGTGGGCACGAATTCCCTCGGAAGGTCGGTATTGAAGACCGATTCGCAGAGCCCGGGCGGGCTCCGCCCCTAGTCTAGGGTCCCGCCCGCCCCTGGCGCAAAGGTACTAGACCGCTCCGTACCTGCTTTGCGTGGCGTCGACGCACCACGCGCTCGAGGGCCGTTTGGCGGCTCTTTGCTAGAATGCGGCCCCGCCTCCCTCGATCTCCCTGAAGGTGCCAATGAAGGATCGCCCGCGCCGGCCTCACGCAGCCATCGCGGCATTCCTGTCGTTCGTGTTCCCCGGCCTGGGGCAGGCCTACGCTGGCGAAAGGAGATTGGCGGCCGTCTTTGCGGCCCCTGTTCTCCTTCTGGTGATGGGCGCCGGCGCCCTCGCTCTGCTCATAGGCCAGGTGCGCAACGATGTGCTGTCCCCCACCTTCCTCACCGGGGTCGCCGTCCTCAACCTGACGCTGATGGGCTGGCGGCTGGCCTCCATCATCCTGGCCGGTCGGCTGGCCCTGAATCGCCGGAAGCGGCCGACTTCCCTGGTCCTGGTTCTGCTGTTGGTAGCGGTCACCGTGGGGATCCACGCGTGGGCGGCGATCGCGATCGGCCAGGTCAGCTCGGGCCTCGACGACGTCTTCACCGGGCAGAGCTCCGGGCCTGGCGGGGGAGGTGGCCCCCTGAACCGGCCCGATTATCGCTGGGATGGCACGCAACGAATCACCTTCCTGCTCCTCGGTATCGATGCTGGGGCGGGTCGGGCGGAAGCGCTGACCGACACCATCCTGGTGGTCAGCATCGATCCGGTGGCTCGGACGGCCGAAATGATCTCGATCCCACGTGACACCGGATACCTGCCGCTCCCCGATCGGAGCGTGTACGGCGACGGAGTCTACCCCTGGAAGATCAACCAGCTGACCACCGAGGTCGATCGGAATCCAGGGCAGTGGTGCCCCGACCTCATCGGCGCATCCGCGACCGCGTGCGGACTGCGAACGCTCGAGCGCGTGGTGGGCCTGTACGTCGGGGTCCCTATCCAGTACTACGCCACTGTTGACCTGCAGGGGTTCGCCGACCTGATCGACGCGCTGGGGGGTGTCACCCTCTGCCTGGACGGCAAGCTGGTCGATCCCGAGTACGGCGGGCCCACCTGGCAGGGAGTGGGGATCGAGCTGGCAGCCAGCTGCCACGCCTACGACGGACCGCATGCGCTCGCCTACGCCCGGATCCGGAAAGGCTGGCTGGAGCTGCCCGATGGCACTCGCCAGCCACAGAACGACTTCAAACGGGCCGACCGCCAGCAGGTCCTGCTGCTGGAGCTGCGCAAGAAGCTCGCCAAGGCCGATCTCGTCTTTGCGCTGCCCTCGATCCTCCAGGCTGTCGGTCGAACCGTGGACACCGACTTCCCCCGATCGCTTGCCGGAGACATGGCCAGTCTGCTGCCCCTAATCACCGGGCCGGAGATCCAGCGCGTGGTGCTGGGGTATCCGGTTTTCGTCGATCCCCCGATCGACCCGTCCAGGAACTACCTGCTGATTCCACGCAGGGAGGAGATACGAGCGGAGATGCAACGCCTCTTCGGGCCACTCCTTGACGGCTGGTACCTGGGCAGCGACGCGGTCCGCCCGCCAACGGCCGGGTCGTGAGCCCCAGGTCGGAACCGGCATCACCGCGGGTGCTGCTGCTGTCCATGTACCCGCTCGACCGGGGGCTGTGGGGAGCCACGACCAGGATCACCCAGCTTCGGGCTGCGCTGGCGCGCCGCGTCACTCTGGACGTCGTGGACGGGCGGCGGAGCGAGCGGGCGGGGAGGCTGATCGGCTATGCCAGGCGAGGCAGGCTGCGGGATCTGCAAGGAATCTATGTTGAGAACGCCACAACGCTTCCCGGACCGATCGACCTGGCCTTTCTGGCGCTGGCTCGCAGTCGAGGGATCCCGATCCTCACATATCTGCGAGACGCCCAACAGCTGTTCCCGGAGTACTACCGCGGCGATTCGGTAAAGCGGAGGCTCTCGCGGGCGCTCTTCCTGCCTGCCACCAGGGCACTGATGGCGCTCTCGAACGTGGTGGCGTTCCCTTCGCGCGGCCTCGCCCGGGCGATCCTGGGCGACGACGCCCGAGCGTCGGCCGCCGAGCTGCTGCCCCCAGGCTCACGGGTGGCTGACGCCTCCCCGGTCGATCCTGCCGCACGGGCGATTCTCTTCGTGGGGGGACTCGTCTACCCCGTGCACGGGGGGGACCTCCTGCTCGACGCCGTGCAGCGGGCGCGTGATGCCGGACATGAGGTGCAGCTGCTCTGCGTCTCGAGGCCCGGAGAGGAGCCGCCCGGACCCCTGCCGTCGTGGCTGGAGCTGGTGCGCGCCGAAGGGCCGGAGATCGACCGCCTTCTGCCGCGCGTGCTGGCCACGATCACGCCGCGCCGCGCGTCGCCCTACAACCACCTGGCCGTGCCCATCAAGGTGCTCGAGTACCTCGGCTACGGGCGTCCGCTGATCGTAACCGATGTGGAGGAGACCGCTGCCATCGTGCGGGCGGCCGGATGCGGCGTCGTGGTGCCGGACACCGCTGCCGGCCTTGCCGCGGGAATCGCAGAGGTCGTTTCGGCATCCGCCGACCAGGTCCGCGCCTGGGGCGATGCCGCCCTGCGGGCTGCCGCGCAGAATTCGTGGGACGTTCGTGCGCACCGCATCCTCGAGCTGCTGGGCATCGCGCCATGACCCGCCTGCCAACCGTCCGACTGCGGGGCACCGGGGCCGAGATCGGCACTGCCATGACCGCAGTTCTGCTGACCGCCGCGGCCGTGCTGGGGTCGCACGTGTCGCTGGCCTGGTTCGTTGCGCCCGCCGTTCTTCTCGTGATGGTGCTGGCAGCGGCAAGCCTGGCGTGGCCCCGACAGATGCTGGTGCTGGTCGTGCTCTCGCCGATCGTCGATCGCTACCTCGTGCCCGGACTGCTCAGCCCGGAGGCCGAGAACCTGGCGCATCTGCTGTCGGAGGCACTCCTGCTGGCGATCGGTGTTGCCTTGGTCGCCCAGGCTGCCAGGCGTGGGACCCTGCGGGAAGGGTTGTCTCACCCGATGATGCCGTTCGTGGGGGGATTCATCCTGGTCTCGCTCGCCTCGGCGCTGCTCAACGGCGTGCCCGCCGTGCAGGCGATCGCCGGCATCGGCTTCACCCTCGATGCAGTCGCGCTGTTCGTGCTGGCCCGGATTGTCGGATTCGGGCCACGACACGCACTGATGGCGATCGGCGCATTTGTCGGGCTGGTGGTGGTTGGCGCCGTGGTCGCGCTTGGTCAGGCCCTCCTGTCACCACATTTCCTTGGGCTCTCCGCCCTGGCCGGTCGATTCGGGGAGCCGTACCGGCTTGCCTCCTTCTTCGGCGACCCGAACGTCTTCGCCGCCTTCCTGTCGGCTGCGATTCCGATCCTGCTGTTTGGCGCCAGCGAGCTGAAGACGCCGCGTGGGCGCCGCGCGGCCATGGCAGCTGCCGTCCTCCTGCTCCTCGCCCTCTGGCTCTCGTTTTCGCGGGGCGGCTGGCTGGGAGCGATCGGCGGCTTCGCGATCGCGTCGCTGCTTCTTGATCGGCGGGCACTGCGCATCGGCGTGGTGGTGGGCATATTCGCGTTCGCCGTCGCCCTCGTGATGCCGCGCGACCTGCTGTTCAAAGATCCCACAGCCCATCGGCCAGACCTGTTCAACGCCACCATCGGACGGGTGGGGGCGATCGGTGAGGGGGCTGACCTGCGGACCCTGCTGATCGCCAATGCAGTACCCATCCTCGCCGATCATCCGCTGGTCGGCGTGGGGCCGGGCAGATATGGCGGTGCGGCGGCAGATCTTTTCGGCACCCCGATCTATCGGCAGTACGGGACCGATCTGCTGCTGAAGGATCCGAGCCAGAAGACCGTGGACGACTTCTGGCTCCACCTGCTCGTAGAGTCTGGTGTCGTCGGCTTCCTGGCCTTTGCCGCAATGGTCGGCAGCGCGCTGCTGCCCATTGTGCGTGGAGCCCGTAGCGCCGCGTGGGGACGTCGCGTGGCACTGTCCGGCATCGTCGGCGCCGCCCTGTGCCTGATCGTCAACTCGTTCTCGACCATGCTGCTCGAGGCGAACAGCGTGGCGTACCTGTTCTGGTTCCTTCTGGGCCTCGGCTCAATCCTCGCGACGCAGCCGGCGTCCGAGGCGGAGAGCGCCTAGAACTGGCGGCCCCGCACGATCTGCCACAGGGTGCGCCCGATGAGCCGCAGGTCGAACCAGAACGACCGGCGGTCGATGTAGGCCAGGTCGAGGGCGACCCCTTCGTCGAAGCTCAGCCTCCCCCAGCCGGTCGCCTGCCACAGGCCGGTCAGGCCGGGGATGACGGACAGGCGCCGGGCATGCCACGGCTCGTAGACCTCGACTTCGTAGGGTATCGGTGGCCGGGGACCGACCAGGCTCATCTCGCCGCGAAGGATGTTGATCAGCTGGGGAAGCTCGTCGATGTGCGAGCGGCGCAGGAAGGCGCCCACCCCGGTGACACGCGGATCCGACCGGATGGGGACCCATACCCCCTCGCCCTCCCCTTGGCCGCTGTCGCCTTCACCCCGGATCAGGTCGCGCACGTGGTCACGGTGCCGGCCCTCGTCGGCCGTCAGGAACATGCTGCGAAACTTGTAGCAGGTGAATGGGCGGCCACCCAGACCGAGCCGCTCCTGTCGAAACAGAACCGGGCCCGGTGATTCGGCACGGACCGCCGCCGCCGCACCGAGCAGCACGGGCGACGTGATCAGCAGGCCAAGAGCCGAGGCGGCGATGTCCAGCGCGCGCTTCGCGACGCGGTAGCCGATCGGAGTTGGGGCCTCGGCGACGATCAGACGGGCATGCCCGGCCGTTGGGCTCCCCTCGGCATCGGTCGCCAGCCTGCGTGACTCCACCGCTCTCCTGTCCGGGCTGTGGTCGGGGCGGCCCGATTCGAACGGGCGACCTCCTGCTCCCAAAGCAGGCGCGCTGCCGGACTGCGCCACGCCCCGATGCCGCGCATCCTACCGCGCCAGCAGCTGCTCGACGATCTCCAGGTATCGCCGCGCCTGGACCGGCCAGCTGTAGGCCTCCGACTGGCGCAGGACTTCTGTGCCGAGCCTGGACGCCCGGGTCGGATCCGCGGCGAGCTCGCGGATCGCCGCCGCCAGCAGGTCCGGCCGGCCGGCAGGCACGAAGCAAATGGCGTCAGACGTGAAGTGGGCACGGAACGTTGCCAGGTCACTGGCAATGATCGGAATGCCCATCGCGGCGTACTCGAGCAGCTTGGTCGACAGCGAGTACTGCAGGTACGGCTCTGGCAGGGTGGGCACCACACCGATGTCGGCGCCGGCAATCAGGCTGGCAAGGTCGTCAATCCTCACCGATCCGTTGAACCGGACTCGATCGTCGACCCCATGGCGCTCGACCAGGCGTGCGAGGTCGTCGCGATACGGACCGTCGCCGTAGATATCCAGCCGCACGCGCAGCGCATCGCCGATCAGGGAGACCGCTTCCACCAGGACCCCGGCACCGTAGAAGCGCTGCAGGTTGGAGTGGTGGATCAGGCGCAGCTCACCATCCTCCATGAAGGGACGGCGAGGATGGCGATGCGGGTCGAAGAGATCGGGATCGGCGCTGTTCATGACGACCGTGATCTTGTCCGGCGCAACGCCCCGGGCGATCGACAGCTGACGCAGCGGTTCGTGCACCGTGATCAGCCGATCGGCGATGGCCGCGGAGGCGCGGGCCGTCCCGGATATGAAAGGCAGCAGCGGACGCAGCGCTCGGTGGCTGAAGCGATCCCGGAAGAACTCGGGCATGTCCTCGTGCAGGTCGAGCAACAGCGGAACGTGCGCAAGCTTGAGCGGTGCAGCCGCAAAGATGAGGAAGTCGGGCAGGGTGGCCACCTGCACCAATCCATAGCGTCGACGCTGATGCTGTCGGGTCAGGCTGGCGGCCGCCAGGCCGGAGAAGGCGAGGTATTCGGCGAGGTGGCCGGCGAATCCCGTGAAGGCACGGTTGACCGGCAACCGAACCACGCGCACCGATCCAACCTGTTCCTCCCGCGCCTCACGGCGGCCGCGCAGGCAGAAGAGGTCCACCTCGTGGCCGGCCGTTGTCAGTGCATCGGTCTGACGTCGGATGCGTGGGTCGCCGGGGTAGACCGCGTGCGCCACGATGGCAATGCGCGTCACCCCTTCACCTCGTTCCACAGCAGATCTTTCTCCTCGGGCGACAACTCGGTCAGGATCCGACCGCGGGCGCTGGCGAGGGCCTCGACGCGCTCGTAACGCTCGATCCAGCGCCGGTTCGCCGTGCGCAGCGCTTCCTCGGGATCGAGACGCAGCCAGCGCGACAGGTTGACCATGGCGAAGAGCACGTCTCCAAACTCGTGAAGCCGCGCGTCCCGGCCCTCGTCGCCCGCCCCGCTCGCCACGGCGTGCAATTCTTCCAGCTCTTCGTTGACCTTCTCCCAGACCCCCTCGATCGAGGGCCAGTCCCAGCCGAGCGAGCTGGCCCGTTCCTGGATCTCGCGGCTGGCCGGCAGAGCCGGCAGGGCCCGCGCCACACCGGCGAAGGGTGAAGGTGGGTGGCCGGCATCGGTCCGCTCGGCCGCCTTGATCGCCTCCCAGTTGCGCAGCACCTCTTCGGCGCCGCTGACCTCCACGTCCGCGAAGACGTGCGGATGGCGTCGCACGATCTTGGCGCCGAGAGTCCGGTACACATCGGTCAGGTCGAAGGCGCCCTCCTCGGCCGCAAGCTGGGCATGCAGGATGATCTGCAGGAAGAGGTCGCCGAGCTCCTCTGCCAGGTCCCCTGCATCGCCTCGCTCGATGGCGTCAACCGCCTCGTATGCCTCCTCCAGCACGAACGGGCGGAGCGTGGCGTGCGTCTGCTTGCGATCCCAGGGACAGCCATCGGGCGCGCGCAGCCGGGCCGAGATGGCGGCCATGCCGTGCGGCGAGGCGAAGTTGTCGAGCGGGGCGAGGGCCGGTACCAGCCAGGAGCGGGAGGCAAGCTCCGCGTCGGTCAGCCGGTCGAGCGCACGCTCTTCCCCGCCGGACAGGCCCCGGAGCAGGTGGGCCGGCGGATACAACGCGACCAGCACGGCAAGCGGGCTCTTGCGGGCATGCCGCCCCGGCAGCACCCCTTCCGGCGCCGCCGTGTCCGGCGAGGCAAGCAGCAGAAGCGGAATGGATGGGTCGAACGCCACTGCCGCCATGCGGTCGAGCGCGACGATCTGCACCCCCGCGGCGGGGTCAAGACCCGCGGCGGCGAAGAGCTCGTCGACGCCCCGCGACGCCGGCACGCTCCCCTCCCTCACCCGGTGGCGGTCGACGGGGCGTAGGCGGGGTCGATCCAGATCTGCCGATCGGCGCGAAGGGCGTCGAGCCAGCGAGTGAACCCGGTCCCGCGCACCGAATCAAGCTGGGCCTGCGGCACAAAGCGCAGCTCCGCGCTATCGATCAGCTTGAAGATGTAGTACCCCGAAGCCGATTTCACCAGCTCGCCGATCTGGTTCGGCTTGGTCAGTGCGAACACGGCGGTATTGCGCGGCTCCTCGAGCTGGTACGGGATGAGCCACCCCAGGTCCCCGCCTTTTGCCACCGTGCTGGCGTCCTCGCTCTGCTGCTTTGCGAGCTCCGTGAACCTGGTCGGATCCTTCTTCAGCGTCGCGAGCAGGCTCGTCGCTTCCTCCTGGGCGCTGGTGCGCTGATCGGTCACCTGGATGATGTGGTACCCGAACTGGGTCTTCACCGGCTCGCTGAGCTCATTCAGGGTCAGGCCGGCGATCGCCTTGGTGAACTCCGCCACGAAGGTCGTGCTGGTCGGATCGAACCAGCCCAGGTCACCGCCCTTCGACCCGCTTCCCGGATCGTCGCTTGTCTTTGCCAGGGTCGCCCAATCGGCGCTGGGCTTGAGCGCCGCGGTGCGGAAAGCATTGGCACGCGCGAGAGCTGCGGCCCACTGCTCGGGGGTCGCGGTCGATTGATCCTGTGCGCCGGGGATCGGTTGGGCGAGGAAGTGTCGGACCCGCTGCTTCGGAACCGGTACCCCACTGTCCGCGGCGATGAAGATCTGCGCAACCTCACGTTGCGGCTGGTAGCTGGTCAGCACCTTGGTCGCGAAATAGTCGCGGAACTTGGTCCGCAACAGCTCGGTGTGCAGGTACTCCCGGTACTGGGCGTCGGTCACCCCACTCGCGGCCAGCAGCTTGACGAGGAGCTCGTGCGGGCCTGCTGCGCGCCGGTCGTCGAGACGCAGGATGTGATAGCCGGTCGCGTCCCGGTTTGGGCCGATCAGCGCGCCGACAGCCGCGGTCTTGGCCTCTGCGAAGTAGTCCTTGTAGTCGGCATCCTTGGCCTGGATCCAGCCGAGCAGGCCGCCGCTGGCGGCCGAGGCATCCTTGCTCTTCGATGTCGCCGTCGTGGCGAAGTCGGCGCCTCCCTTGAGCTCGGCGTAGATCGCCGTGGCATCGGCCTTGGCTCGCGCCCAGTCCGCGTCGGATGGCTTGTCGGTCGCCGCCGCCGTGTCCGGGAGCGCGCGGACGGTGATGACGGACAGCTTCTGCCGCTCCTCGAGCGTCTGACGCCGAACCTTCTCGGCGTCGATCTCCGCGTCGCTCACCGAGATCCCGCGCGCCGGAGCCTCTGTCTCGAGGATCCGCCCGGTCACCAGGGAGTCGGTGGCGGTTCCCACCAGCGCCTGCAACTGGTTCTGGATGAAGCTCAGCTGCTGGTTGATCACCGCATCGCGCATCCCACCCAGCTCGCTCTGCAGGTCGAGCCCCGCGGCCTGCAGCTCGGAGCCGAGGATGTCCATCCGGTTGCGCTGCGCGTCGACATCGAACGACGCGGCGTCGACCATGGCGACCTGCTTCAGGTGGGCCTGGTAGTGCTCGCTCCAGGCGGTGGCCCCGAAGATCCCGATCGCCACCGCGATGGCGCCGGCGAAGGCGGCGACGATCAGGCGCTGGGTCCGCAGCTCGTCCTGCCAGCGCGGTCGGTGCTTGCGGTCGAGGACCGGTCGATTGCGAAAGGACATCAGCGACGCGTTCTCCGCAGGGCGGGACAGGGTCGGTCAATCATTGGGCGAGGCGCCATGCTAGCCGATGGACGCCACGGCCGCCACCGTCGGCGCCGATCAGCGGCGACCACGGAAGGCGTCGCGGATCGCCTCGAGGCGAAGCCGCAGAACAAGGCCGATCGCCTCGCCGACGATCGATCCGGTCATCTTCGAGGTCCCCGCCTCCCGCTCGCGAAAGACAATCGGGATCTGCTCAACGCGGTTTCCCTTGCGGTGCGCCCACCAGGTCATCTCCACCTGGAAGCCGTACCCGTGCGCGTCCGCCTCCCGCAGCCGGATCGCCTCGAGCGCCGAACGGCGCCAGGCCTTGAAGCCGCCGGTCAGGTCACGGTAGGGCAGCAGCAGAACCGTCCTGGCGAAGAGGGTGCCTGCCCGGCTCACCAGGCGGCGTCGCAGCGGCCAGCCGACGGTTCCACCGCCGGCCATGTAGCGCGTGCCGAGGACCAGGTCCGCCTCTCGCATCAGCGGGTCGAGGAGGCGTGGCAGATCGCGCGGGTCGTGGCTGAAATCGGCGTCCATCTGGACCACCGCGTCGGTCTCCGGCCGATCGAGCGCCCAGCGAAAGCCGGCCCGGTAGGCGACCCCCAGGCCTTCCTTGGCGGGCCGATGCAGCACGCTGACCCGTGGCTCGGTGGCGGCGAGCGCATCGGCCAGGTCGCCGGTGCCGTCCGGCGACGCGTCGTCAACCACCAGCAGGTGAGCCTCCGGCAGGTTGTCGAGGATGGCGCGGGCGACGCGCTCCAGGTTTTCACGCTCGTCATAGGTGGGCAACACCACCACCACCCCACGCCCAGCGGCCAGGCCCACCGGCATCGTTTATCGCCCGATGCCCAGGTAGGCGACGCCGGCAGCCTCGATAGCGGCCCGATCGAGCGCGTTGCGCCCATCGATCACGAGTTCAAGGCCGGGCAGGCCGGCAAAGACGAGGGAGCGGTAGGCCTCGTGCGGCGCCTGCACGATGACGCCCCGCACGGGGATCGGCTTCGAAAGGTCGTACGGCTCGAAGCCCGCCTTGCGCAGGTGCTCGTCGGAGAAGTACGGATCGTGACCGTAGACCAGCGCGCCGGCCGCACGCAGCTCGTCACGCAGCCGGAACGCGGAGCTGAACGCATCCTCGCGAACATCGGCGCGGTAGGCGATACCAAGCACGAGGACCGGCTGGCCGGCAAGCGGACCGATCCGCCCCTCCAGCTGCGCCACGGTCCAGGCGCCCATCTCCTCGTTGATGGCACGCGCCAACGGGGGCAGCCTGAGATCCGGTTCGGTGTTGAACAGGAAATGGGGGTAGACGGGGATGCAATGGCCACCGACGCCCACGCCGGGCGCGTGAATGTGGCTGTACGGCTGCGAGTTGGCGGCGTCGATGACCTCCATGACGTCGATTCCGCGAGCCGCCGCGTAGCGCGCGTACTCGTTGGCCAACGCGATGTTGACGTCCCGGAAGGTCGTCTCAGCAAGCTTGGTCATCTCCGCGGTCTCCGCATTGGCCACCGCCCGAATCTCGGTCTCAGGGTCGAGCACGGACCGATAGAACGCAACCGCGCGCTCGGTGCTGGCCGAGCCTGTGCCGCCGACGATCTTCGGGTACCGACGCAGGTCGAGCAGCACCCTTCCGACCAGCACACGCTCGGGCGAGAAGGCGAGGAAGAGGTCCTGCTCCAGCGTCAGGCCGCTCCCCGATTCCAGTACCGGTGCGAATCGTTGCCGGGTGGTGCCGACCGGAAGCGTGGTCTCGTACACGACAAGGGTCCCCGGTTGCAGGCCGCGTGCCACCTCGCGCGTTGCGGCGTCGATCGGTCGGAAGTCGATCTCGCGCCGCTCGTCGACCACGACCGGCACGATGATCACGACCACCTCGGCGTCACGGACCCCCGCGGCGTCGTCGGTGGTTGCGCGCAGGAGACCTTTGTGGACCAGCTCCGGCACGCGCTCGACCAGGGCAGGCTCATCGTCGTGCGGAGAACGCCCGTCGTTGATCGCATCCACGATCCAGGTCGCCACGTCGCAGCCGATGACCTCGTGCCCGCGGCCGGCGTATTGGACCGCCAACGGCAACCCGATGTGGCCCAGGCCGACCACCGCGATCCTCACGCCAGCACCGCCTGCAGCTCGGCCCCGTCGATGACGCGCGAGGTCTGGGCCGATTCGACCATGGCCCGAGCAAGGAGCAGCGCGACCATCGCCTGGTGCGGATCGACCGGCGGCGGGGCGCCGTCGCGGACCGCGCGGGCGAACTCACCGAGTTCCACGATCAGGGGCTCGCGGCGTTCGATGGCGATGTTGACCGGCTGCCCTTCCGCGACCGAGGCGTCGGCCGGGTTACCCCAGAAGACGAGCTCCTGGGCGAGGTAGTCGGCAGTGAACATGCCGCGCTCGCCGGTGACGGTCAGGGTCCGGTGCTTGGTGGGCGTGAGCCAGTTGATATCGAGCACGCCAACCGCGCCGTTGGCGAACTTCATGAGGCCGACGAAGATGTCCTCGTGATCGGTGTGGATCCGCTGCTCGGTCTCGGCGTAGAGGCGGATCGGGTCCGAGTCGAGCAGGTACCGCATGATGTCGAGGTCATGCGGCGCGAGGTCCACGACCACGCCGACGTCGCGAATTCGTGACGGGAAAGGCCCCAGGCGGGTGGCCCGGATCTCGAAGACGCGGCCCACCTCCCCCGCCGCCAAGCGTCGCTGCAGCTCGCGGATCACCGGGTTGAAGCGTTCGATATGCCCGACGCTCAGCAGGCGTCGAGCGGCTGCGGCAGCCGCGATCATCTGCTCCGCCTCGTCGCGCGTCGCCGCGATCGGCTTCTCGACCAGGACGTGCGCTCCCGCCGCCAGCGCGGCCAGGGTGGTCTCCAGGTGGAGCGAGGTGGGAGCCACGATGCTCACCAGGTCAGGCGACTCCGCGGAGAGCATCTGCTCGACATCGAGATAGCCGCGCGCCGCGCGCCCCTCGGTGGCGCGACGGAGAGCATCCGGATTGGGATCCACGACGCCCACCAGCTCGACCCCGTCGATCTCGCTGTCCCAGACGCGCACGTGGTTACGCCCCATCGTGCCTAGGCCGATGACGCAGGCCCGCAGCATCGCCGGACGGCTCTCGGTCATGAAGCGGCCGCGGCCTCGAGCGACCCGAGCTCTGCGGCGACCCGGTTGACGGCCGCGATCACCTCGCTCACCTCGTCATCGCTGAGCGAAGGGTGGACCGGGATCGAGACGACCTGTTCGGTGAGGAGGTCGGTGACCGGGTAGTGCCCGTCTCCGTACCCGAGCGCCACGAACGGCTTCTGCCGATGCACGGGGATGGGGTAGTAGATCCCGGTGCCGATCCCGAGATCGCGGAGCCGCTCGACGAAGGCATCGCGGGCGGTGACCCGGATCGTGTACTGGTGGTAGACGTGGGTCACGCCGAGAGGGGCGACCGGCAGGATCACGCCCTGGAGCTCGGCGTCATAGCGAGCGGCGATCGCCCGGCGACGGAGGTTGTAGCCGGGCAGCTTGCCGAGCTGGGCGAGCCCGATCGAGGCGTGGATGTCGGTCATCCGGAAGTTGTAGCCGACGGTGTCATGGTGGTAGCGCACCCGCATCCCGTGCTCTCGGGTAAGCCGGACCTGGTCGGCCAGCGCCGCGTCGGCGGTGGTCACCATCCCACCTTCGCCGGTGGTCATGTTCTTGGTCGGATAGAACGAGAAGCAGCCGGCACCCCAGCTTCCCGAACGTCGCTCGCCGACGGCGGCCCCATGGCTCTGCGCCGCGTCCTCTATGAGGGCCAGCCCATGCCGCTCGGCGATCGCGGAGATCGCCGGCAGGTCCGCGGGCTGGCCATACAGGCTGACGGGGAGGATGGCGCGCGTCCGCGGGCTGATCGCCGACTCGATCAGCGACGGGTCCATGTTGAAGGTTCGCTCATCGACATCGACGAAGACCGGGCGTGCCCCGGTGTACAGAATGCTGTTGGCGCTCGCGATGAAGGTGAACGGAACAGTGATCACCTCGTCGCCAACCCCGACTCCCGAGGCCAGCAGGGCCAGGTGCAGCGCCGTGGTGCCGGAGCTGGTTGCCACGGCGTGCGGCACGCCGACGTACGTTGCGAATCGCTCCTCCAGCTCGCGGACGCGGGCTCCCTGGGCCAGCATCCCGGAGCTGAGCGCGCTCCAGACCATCTCTTTCTCTTCCTCGCCCATCTGCGGGCGCGCGATTGGGATCACGATGCGAGAGCCTCCATCAGCTGTGCTGCGTGTCGTTCAAGTGCGGCCACGATCCGCGTGGCTGCGTGCCCGTCGCCGAAGATCTCCGGCCGCGGGCGGGTGCGATCCATGAAGTCTGAGTCGTCGAGGGCACCGCGAAGAGCGTCGCCATCATCGTCAACCAGGCGGTTCCAGCCGGTCGCGACCGTCTCGGGCCATTCCGTCTCGCCGCGCAGCGTGAGGCAGGGGACGCCGGCCAGGAAGGCCTCCTTCTGCACGCCGCCGGAATCGGTGGCAATCGCCGCGGCTGCCCGCTCAAGGGCGACCATGGCGAGGTAGCCGACCGGCTCGATGGCCGTCACGTTGGCGGGCAGCGCCAGGTCTGCTTCGACCAGCGCGCGGCGCGTGCGCGGGTGGATCGGGAAGATGACCGGACGGTCGAGCGCCAGGCCATTGACCAATCCCGCGAGCCGACGCCGGTCGTCGACGTTCTCCGCGCGGTGCAGGGTCAGCAGCAGGTAGCCCGGACGCGCGCGGGCTGCCTCTGGGAGCGAGGCCGTCGGCCGGGTGCCGGCCCAGACGAAAGCATCGACCATCACGTCGCCCACCAGCTGCGAGCGGGCAGCGAGGCCCTCGCGCTCGAGATGGCCCATCGCGTCGCGGGTCGGGGCGAACAGGAGGTCGGAGAGGTGGTCCGCCACGATCCGGTTCCGCTCTTCAGGCATGGACGGGTTGAACGAGCGCAGGCCGGCCTCGACATGGGCAAGCCAGGGACGGCGTCCGTTCGGGTAGGTGAGCTTGCAGCCGACGACCGCCGCCGCCAGGGTCGAGTTCGTGTCGCCATAGATCACGATCCCATCGGGCTCATGATCCAGCAGGACGGACTCGAGGCCCCTGATCATGTCTGCGGTCTGTGCGCCGTGCGAACCGCTGCCGACCCCGAGATTGACGTGCGGATCGGGGATCTCCAGGTCCCTGAAGAAGGCCGCGCTCATGGCGTCGTCGTAATGCTGGCCGGTATGCACCAGCAGCTCTTCGTGCGAGGCACGAAGGACGCGACTGACCATCGCCGCCTTGACGAACTGGGGCCGCGCTCCGACCACCGAGGCGACCTTCATCAGGTCGCAGCCGACGTTCGTGGCGGGAACGGCTCGCCGCAGCGCGGACAGGTTCCATGGAACGGCCGGCCGTCCTCGTCATCCCGCAACGGCTGACCGCAGCTGCACGCACTGGCGATGCGTCGAGCGGGGTTGCCGACCACCAGTGCGTAATCGTCGACATCGCGGGTCACCACGCTGCCGGATCCGACCATCGCCCAACGGCCGACGGTGACGCCCGGAAGGATCGTGCTGTTGGCGCCCAGCGCTGCGCCGACGCGCACCAGGATCGGACTCACCTCCCAGTCAGAATCGGACTTGGCACTGCCGTCGGGATTCACCGCGCGCGGCACCTTGTCATTGGTGAAGCAGACGTGCGGACCGATGAAGACGCCGTCCTCGACGGTGACTCCGTGGTACAGGCTCGCGTTGTTCTGGATCTTGACCCGGTCGCCGACAACCACATCGGTGTCGATGTAGACGTTCTTGCCGATCACGCAGCCGGCCCCGATCCGGGCGCGCTCGCGCACCTGCGCCTGGTTCCAGATGCTGGTGCCGGAACCGATGAGCGCCTCTGGCGAGACGTCGGCGGTGGGGTGGATGCGCGCAGGACGGTCGTTCATGCGTGCTCCTTCGGAGGCTGCATTGTACCGATTCGCTCCATCAGGAAGCGCCGTGGCCTTCAGCATCGGGTGCTCCGAGAATCAGATGCAGGCGCGGCAGCGCGGCGGCCACCGCCATGCCGCGGTGCGAGATGCGATCTTTCTCGTCCTCGGGAAGCTCGGCCGTGGTCAGACCGGACGGCAGCACGAAGATCGGGTCGTAGCCAAAGCCGCCCGTCCCGCGCCGCTCCGCGGCGATCGTTCCCTCGACCAGGCCGCTGAACAGCTCGATCCGCGGAGCACGTGGCGTTCCGTCCGGCCCAGTTCCCGGCAGCGCCAGCGCCAGCCAGCACACCATCCTGGCGCGGCGCTCGGTGATCCCGTCCAGCTGGTCGAGCAGATGGGCTGCACGATCGGGGAGATCGGCCCCGCCGAAGCGTGCCGAGCGCACGCCAGGACCCCAGCCGAGCGCTTCCACCTCGATCCCCGAGTCATCGGCCAGGGTCGGCAGGCCGGACATCCGACAGTAGGCGATCGCCTTCGCCGCAGCGTTCTGGGCGTACGTGTCGTGCGGTTCGGGAACGGCAAGCTCGAGGCCAAGCTGCTGGGGGACGACGACCGACCCGGCCAGCCCTGCGAGGAGACGACCGAACTCGCGCTGCTTGCCCGGGTTGGTGGTGGCCAGCAGCAGGCGCGTCACTCTGCCGGAGGCGCCTCGACCGCGGCCCGCTGCAACTCGAAGAGCTGATGAATCCCGCCCGCGGCCAGGTCGAGCATCTGGGTCATCTGCTCGCGGCTGAAGGAGCGCTGCTCGCCCGTGCCCTGGACCTCGATGAACCGATCGGCGTCGGTCATCACCACGTTGAAGTCGACGTCGGCCGTCGAATCCTCCGCGTAGTTCAGGTCGAGCAGCAGCTGGCCAGCGGAGATGCCGACGCTGACCGCGGCCACCTGGCCGACCAGCAGCTGCGACATGCCGAACTTGTTCAGGGCTCGGGCCAGGGCCACGTAGGCGCCGGTGATACTCGCGGTGCGCGTCCCGCCGTCGGCCTGGATCACGTCGCAATCGAGGGTGATGGTCCGTTCGCCGAGACGCGGGAGATCCAGGCAGGCGCGCAGAGAACGTCCGATGAGGCGCTGGATCTCGTGCGTCCGGCCCCCGATGCGACCGGCGCTGGCCTCTCGCTGGCTTCGCTCGGTGCCGGCTCGCGGGAGCATGCTGTACTCCGCGGTCACCCAGCCGCTCCCCTTGCCGCGCATCCAGCCGGGAACCCGGTCCTCGATGGTGGCGGCGCAGATCACGCGCGTATCGCCGACGCGGATCAGGACCGAACCCTCGGCAAACTTGAGGTAGTCGTGCACGATCTTGACCGGGCGCAGCTGGTTGGGGGTTCGGCCATCCGAGCGGCGTGCGGAAGCGATTGAGGCCATCGGCCGATTCTACGCGCGCGTTGCTGTGATCGCGCAGGTCAGCGCTGCCGGCGGGGATGCGCTACCGTCACGAACCGATGCACCTCCTGGTGATCACCGCCCGCTATCCCACGCCCGATCGGCCGGCCGCCGGAGGATTCGTCCGTGACCGGCTTGCCGACCCCGGACTGCGGTCTGTCGTGGTGGCGCCGCACCGCTACGACACTCCAGCCTGGCGTCGCTACCTCGCCCTCCTCTTGCGCGGGCTGACCGCGCGCGGCAGGTTCGATGGCGTCGAGGGCCATTTCGTCGTGCCGTCGGGGTTCGTGGCCCTCGTGGTCGCACGAGTGCGACGGCTTCCGCTGGTGGTCTACGCCCACGGTGGAGACGTCCGCGATATGGCCAGCCGGAATCGCCTGATGCGCTGGGCGGCCCGGGCCGTGCTGCGCGGCGCCGATGCGGTGGTCACCAACTCGCGCGACACGGCCGGCCTGGTCGCGGGGTTGGGCGCGACGGCAACGGTCGTGCCGCCCGGCATTGACCTCCGCAGATTCGCTGCACAGCCGCCACCTGCGCAGCGGCGCGTCCTGTACCTGGGCGGCGATCTTCCACACAAGGGGGTCGCAGTCGCCCGCCAACTCGCCGATACCCTGGTGGGACCGGGGATCCGCGAGGTTGAGCCTGGCGAGATCCCGGCGTTGATGGCGGCCCATTCGGTTGTGCTTGTCCCGTCCCTCGCCGAGCCGTTCGGACTGGTTGCGGCCGAAGCGATCGCCAGCGGCCGCTGGGTCGTGGCACGCGCGGTCGGCGGCCTCGTGGAGATCGTCAGCGATGGCGTCAACGGAACCCTCGTGGGCGACGGGGATTTCGCCGGCGCGCTGGCGCGGGTGCCGGACTACGAGCCCAAGACGCTGGCCGCGACCGCAGACCGGTTCTCCATCGAGGAGCATCGCCGCCTGATGGCAGCGGTCTGGGGGGCTGTGCTGCAGCGGCGGGTCAGCGGAGCGTGATCGCGCTCGATGTCGGCACCCAGTAGCCGGCCCATACCCCGTTGCTGATCAGGAGATAGCCCCGGCCATTGATGACCGCCGACGCCGACGGCGACGCCGAAGACGACCTGCCGAGCGTATAGGTCTTCACTCCGACGACCGAGCGCCAGGTGGTGTCGAACCGGTAGCCGGTGTAGGTGCCGATGGCAAAGCTGGCTGTCCGCAGCGGCGCGTAGTTCTCGCGCATTGCCATGCCCGGCAGGTAGACGCTCGGTGATTCCCTGACCCAGTATCCCGCCCACACTCCCGCAGTGACATAGAACCAGGCTCCGACCTGCTTCGGCAGGGCTGCGTTTCGCTGGGCAGCGGGGGCAGAGGAGCTCCTGGTGAGGGTATAGGTCTTGCTGGCCAAAATATTGCCCGCCGTATCGAATCTCCGGCCCGTGTAGGTCCCGGCCAGGAAGGCCAGTGAGCGCGCCGGAGTGTAGGAGGTGACCAGCGCAGTGGTGCTGAACGTCCAGCTGGTGGCGACAAGCCGATTGCCTGCCAGGTCGCCGATGGCGTCACCGAGCGAGGCCTGGTAGGCATGCCCCGGAAGCAGCGCCATGAGCGGAGCAAGCGTTGCCGTGCGGGCAGTGTCGAGGTAGGTGACCGTGCCGACGACCGGCTGCCCGGTAGCGGTATCGACCACTGAGAAGGTCGCGTTCCCTACCCCGGTGACCGGCTCGCTGAAGGTCACGCTTGGCTTGACCGTGGTTGACCAGTCGTTGCCCGCCACGCTGGCTGCGGCCGTGGGCGGCACGTGATCGGCGGCGACGCCCCACGCCGATAGGATGGCCGGGTCGACGCCGGCGGTCGGCGCCACGTGCGTGCCGTTCGGATCAACGACGGTCACGCGCAGGAGATACATGCCATTGCCGGCCCAGGCGCCAGAGGCAAGCCTGCCGTCCCATGTCGCCTGTCCAGCGCCAGCCGGCAGTGGCCCAAGGTCGCGGCCGGCGACCACATCACCAGACGCTGCGAAAACGTCCAGTCGAGCCTGTGACGCCGGCGATGGCAGGGTGAAGCTCACCGCCGCGGTGTCGTTCAGGCCGTCGCCGTCCGGGCTGATCAGGCGCGGCGCAGCCTGGTATCCGCCGATGGTGGGAGCCAGGGTGGTGATCACCGGAGCGAACATGGGGACAAGGTATGCGGTCGATCCCGAGGCGGCAGCCACCCATCCGAGGCGGGGATACTGCGACGACGGCCACTCGCTGAAATCGAACTGCACCTGGTACCAGGGGTAGCCCGATGCATCGATCGGACCCCCGGTCACGGCGACCACGGACGCGGCGGCAAGGGTATCGAGAACGGCGAAGCCCGTGCCCGCTCCGCTCCGGACGTTCAGCGTATCGACCGCCACCTTCGCAAATCCACCCAGGGTCAGCGTTGAGCCCGGATCCGGGTTGGCCGGCAACCATGGCTGCACGTTGCCCTTGAAGTCAGTGGCGGAGACGCGGAACTCGTAGCTGTGCCCAGCGACCCCGACGAAGTACGCCTGCGTGGCGGTGGTGCCGGTCAGCCACGACACCCAGGTCGAAGCCGATCGATCGTGCACCTGGACCGAGTAGGAGCGAACTCCCGAGCCAACATCGGTGGCCGACCAACCGACCAGTACAGCGGATGCATCGGTCGATGGATTCATCAGGGTGACCCCACCGCTCGGAGGAGTGGTGTCGTTGACGAACTTGCCGGCGATCAGGTTCCAGAGGGCTGCGTCGCCCTGGTCCATCAGCAGGGTCCACATTCCGGTCCCGGCAAGGCCGCGCTGGTTGACCATGTCGTACTTGACCCCCAGCGAGGTCGCGTCGTCGTAGTAGCCCTCCACCCAGGTGGCCGCGGTCGCGTCCCAGTACTTGAACCACGGCACTCCGCCGACCGAGTCCCAGAGGCGTCCGTACTGCGCGGCCTTGTCGCGGGCGCCAGTGTAGTAATAGGCCTTCGACGCGCCCGAAGCGCCGGACACCGTCGTGGCGTTGAGGTTCCCCGTTGTCGTCTGCCAGCTGCGGCCGTAGTACGGCACTCCCCACAGGATGCGACTGCCCGGTGCGAGCAACAGGTAATCGTCGACCGATTCGTTGACGTCGAGCATGTACGGCGAGTCCATCGGCGCCACGCCGCCTGCTCGCGAGGAGCCGGACCAGCTGTAGTCGTAGCCCATCACGAAGAGGGCATCTGCTGCGCCGCTCGCAGTCAGGGCGGCCACGTCATACCCGGTCGACCAGGTGGCGGCTCCGGCCATCGTGTCGACCGTCAGATACGACCCGGCCCCGGCGGCGATCAGGCCAGCCTTGAGCTGCTGGACGAAGCTGGTGAACTGGTCTCGCTGCGCGGTGTTGACCGGCTCGAAGTCCAGGTTCACCCCATCCCCTGCCCGACCGGCTATGGCGGCCGCGATGGCGGTGACCAGGCGGGCGCGCGCAGCGGCATCGCCGAGCAGAGCGGCCTGCGCGGTCCCGCCGTCCCAGGCCATCATGGTCACGGTCAGCACGACACGCACCCCACGCGCGTGAGCCGCATTCGTGACCTGCGTCATGGCGCTCGAATTCCAGCCCGCCCACCCCGGCGTCGTCACACCGCCGCTGGTGGCGGCAAGGGTGCCATCGGATCGGGCCGCCACGCCGAAGTAGGCGATCGTGGTGACGAGCTGATACTGCATCCACTGCAGGTCGGATGCGCTCAGCATCCAATACGGAAGGAAGCCAAAGACTTCCCTGCGCATGCCGTTCGGCAGCGCCGCCGTGGCCGCCAGGGTCGATGGCGCGGCCGAGGGCTGCGCAAGACCAAGTGGCGCAACCCGGGAGCCTCCGCCAGAGGCGATGCTCGCAGTGACCGCGCCCGCCCGGGGCTGAGGGCGTGAGCCTGGGGTGAAGTTGACGGGGTCGTCAGCGTGGGCCGCGAGCATCTCCGCCTGCACCGACGGTCGCTGCAGTCCGGGTGGCATCGCCTTCAGGATTCGGCCATTGGGCAGCGTGATCGGCCCGTCGGCCAGCAGCGGCGGAACCGCGAAAGGACCGGCCGGCGGGTCCGCGGCGACGGTGCCAGACACGTTGATGAGTCCGCCGGCCATGACCGCGACGAGGCACAGGACCGTCAGTTTTCGCCGCGGCACGGACATCACCACCTCAGTTCAGCAAGCCGATGCGTGCGACCTCAACAGACCGCATCGAGCTGCACCGTACCGCCCTGCCGGAGAACACGGAATGGTACGAATCTCCCGCCCGGGCGGGACCCGACGGCTCAGCCCAGGCTCAGACTGCTGGTGTCGCGGATCCAGTAGCCGGACCAGACGCCGGCCGTGATGAGGTACCAGCTGCCGCTCTGGCCGATGAGGCTGCCGTGCTGACTGGTCGGGGCGTTGGAGGTCTTGATCAGGGTGTAGGGCTTGGTGCCGAGCACCGCTCCGGTCGAGCTGAAGTGGTAGCCGGTATAGGTGCCAGCCGCGAAGTACAGGGTGCGCGGCGGGTCATAGACCTCGGGCGCAGGCGCATTCGGATCAGCGACAGTCGTGAACGACCACGATGTCGGCGAGACCGACAGGTAGCCGGCGTTGACGACCAACCCGTTGACCGACGCGGTATAGGTTGTCGAGAAACCCAGTGGGGTTGCCGGGACCAGATCGGCTCGGTTGGCCACCGGATCGAAGGAGACCGTCGCCGCAACCAGCGACCCGGTCGGGTCGGTCAGCAGGAATCCCCCCGGATTCACGGTGACCGGCATATTGAACGTGGTGCTCACGGTTGCCCCGGTGGCAACTCCGCTGGTACCGGGTGCGGGCGTCCGCCCGGTGACGATGGCGGCCGCCGACAGTGGCTGTCCCGGATTCCCATCCGGGGTGGCGAAGGGGTTGCCGGCGAATGCGTATCGATAGTCGGGGTCGCCCCCGGTGCGCTGCAGCCACACCTGGGCATTGGCCAGGTCCGGGTGCGCAAAGTGCCGTTGCGCCGGGGCGCTGTAGCCGGAGCCGGCCGCCGTGATGTCGGCGTAGGTCATCGACGGGTTGCGCAGGATCAGGTCGACCAGGACGGCCGAGCCACGGTACATGTCGGTCGCGAAGTAGGCGGACGCCCCGAGCTTGAGAGCCGGATAGGCGTAGTTCTTGGCGTGAGCCAGGGCGACCGCCTCGCTGGCGCGCGGCTCCCATGACTGGCTCGCACCTGGCGCGTAGCACGCGTCGGCGTAGATCATCACCCACCCCGCGGCAGGGGTGATCGGGCCTGGCTTGCAGTAGGTCTGCTGGGTGGCGCCGTCGCTCGAGGTGAGGGTCCCGAGCATCGCCTTTTCGCCGCAATAGGCCATCGTCGAGTACCCATCATCCCCGTCGCCGCCGGTGGTCGTCCGGTTCAGACCCCACCCATTGACACGGTCGGTGTATTCGACGCTGGTGTACGGGTTCGGGTAGCCATTGCCGTGGCCAAAGTAGACGACGATGTTGGCGCCGTTGACGGCGGCCTTGACGTTCGCCCAGGTCGCGCTCGGCGAGTACACCTTGACCACCGTCGCACCGGCCGCGGACGCCGCGGCCGCCGTCACGTCGGCGTCGGCGCGAAAGCTGCTGGTCCCGGAGCCCACTGGCCCGACGATGATCACAACCTTCTGCGGCGCCGCCACGGCGCCCACCGGGACGGCCGCCAGGCCAAGGGTGGCAAGGGTGAGGATGGCTACCAGGATTGGGCGGGTCCGGTGCAACGTGGGCGACCTCGGTGGCGATGGGAGGTCGTCACACCCCTCGGCTGACGGCTTCTCCTGAGCACGAGGCTAGGTTCCGGCACTCGCGGCGCCCATGCCTCGATGGTCCGCGGACCCGGCGGCGATCGGGCCATGTGCGCCAGCGCACCACCGGGCAGGTGGCGGTTGGACCCTACTGCTGGGTGAAGTGCCGAACCACCATGAGGCGCTCGATGCGGCCGAAATCGACGGCCGGGCGCACGAACAGGGTCTGGGTGAGCGCATTCGAATCGCGCTGGATGGCCTGCACGGTACCGACCAGCAGCCCCTTTGGATACGGGCTGCGCACAGTGCCGCCCGTCGAGGGATCGGTCAACACCAGGCCGGCGGTGATGATGGAGTCGCCCAGCGCCACCTGATCGGTGACCGCCACCTGCACCATGACCAGCTGTCCACCGAGCTGGCCCTTCACCAGGCCGAGCGCCCGGGACGCCTGGTCGACAGCGACCACGCTGGACCGGCTGTCCACCACCAGCCGCACGGTGGCACTGTCGGTCGAAACGGCCACCACCGACCCCGCCAGGGCTCCCCCACCGTCGGACGCGGCGACGACCGGCATCCCGACCTTTACTCCCTCGTCGGTGCCGGCATCGATCCCGATCTCCCAGCTGAAATTGCTCGGGTCACGGGTGAGGATGCGGGCCGGCAGCAGATCCATGCCGAGGCTGGTGCTGAGCCCCAACAGCTGCCGCAGCTGGGCGTTCTCGGCGGCCGCCTCGCGCAGCTCGGCGATGCGCTGCTCGGCGCCGGCCAGTTCGCTGCGCAGCCGATCGTTGTCGCTCCGCAGGCGACCGATCTCGCCGATTGCGCCAACCATGCCGGAGGCAGCCTGGCCGACCCCGGCGATGGCGCCGCGCAGCGGGTCGAGCGCCCGTGCAGCCGCCTGCTGAACGAAGAGCGCCGGTTCGGTTCGCGCGGCCAGCAGCATCAGCAGCGAGGCGATCGTGAAGGCGGCCAGACGCAGCCCCACGCGCGGGCGACGATGTGGGCTGCCCTCGAGCATCCCGCGATGCCTAGCGTGGCGCTCGGCTGAACTGCTCGCTGACAAGGACCCGCTCGAGGGTGTCGAGCTCCTCGAGCACTTTCCCTGCCCCGCGCACGACGCAGGTCAGCGGATCGTCGGCGATATGCACCGGCATCTGTGTCGCCTCGGCGACTCGCTTGTCGAGCCCCGCCAGCAGCGCCCCGCCACCGGCCAGCACGATCCCCTGGTCCATGATGTCAGCCACCAGCTCGGGCGGCGTTTCCTCGATCGTCTCCTTGATCGCCTCGATGATCTGGGCCACGGATGGCTCCAGCGCCTCGCGGATCTGGTCGCTCCCCACTTCGACACTGCGGGGCAGGCCGGTCAGCAGGTCGCGCCCGCGGAAGGTCACGGTGCGCGGGTTGTCCTGTGGGTAGGCCGAGCCAACGGCGATCTTGATCTCCTCCGCGGTGCGCTCGCCCATCAGCAGGTTGTACTCGCGACGTGCGAAGCTGACGATGTCGACATCCATCTCATCGCCGCCGATTCGGATGCTGCGCGCAACCACGATCCCGCCGAGGCTGATCACCGCCACTTCGGTGGTACCGCCGCCGATATCCACGATCAGCGATCCGGTCGGCTCCGAGACGGGCAGGCCGGCGCCGATGGCGGCCGCCATCGGCTCTTCGATCAGTCGAGCCCAGCGGGCGCCCGCGTTGCGGGTGGCGTCCTGCACGGCCCGCTTCTCGACCTCGGTCACGCCTGACGGAATGCCGACCAGGACCCGCGGACGAGGGATGCGGGCATAGCGGTCGTGCACCTTCTGGATGAAGTAGCGCAGCATCTGCTCGGTGACGTCGAAGTCGCTGATCACCCCGTCGCGCAGCGGGCGGATGGCGACGATGTTGGCCGGCGTGCGCCCCACCATGCGCTTGGCTTCGGCGCCGATCGCCAGCACGCGCTTGGTGCGCGTGTCAAGCGCCACCACGCTCGGCTCGGAGATCACGATTCCGCGGTGCCGAACCGTGACCAGGGTATTGGCGGTCCCCAGATCGATCCCGACGTCGTGCGACAGCAGCCCGAGCAGACCGTCGAAGATGCCCACGGTGCCTCCAGCTGGGTGTGCGGATCAAGAGAGGCCGATGAGGGGCTCCAGCCGGCCGGCTGGCGCTGGGACAAGTGTGACGGATCGGCCTGTTGCGGGCAATCTGAACTCGCCGCGGGGGATCCTTCGCTATGGTTGAGCCGATGGTCGACGAGCTGGGCCTGTTCGCCAAGGGGACGCATTCGCGCCCCTGGCAGCTGCTCGGCGCCCACCCGACCCTTCTTGGCGGACAGGACGGCGTGCGGTTCCGGGTATGGGCCCCCAATGCCCGCGGGGTCACCGTGGTCGGCGACTTCTGCGCCTGGGACGAGAAGCGCCTGCCGATGACGCTCATCCCGGGGACGGGCATCTGGGAGCGTTTCGTCCCCGACGCCGTGCCGGGTCAGCTCTACCAGTTCGCTGTCAGCGGAGCCGACGCGCGGACCCGCCGCAAGGCCGACCCCTACGGTCGTGCCATGCAGACGCCCCCCGGCCTTGCCTCGCGGATCGTGACCGACGAGGCATGGGCGTGGACCGATCAGGCCTGGCTGGCGGCGCGAGCCACCGAGGATCCACATCGTCGGCCGATGCGCACCTACGAGGTCCACCTCGGCTCGTGGCGGCGCAGCGCCGGCGGGGAGCTGCTCACCTATCGCCAGCTGGCGCCGCTGCTGGCCGAGCATTGCCTCCGCTTCGGGTTCACCCACCTGGAGCTGCTGCCCATCGCCGAGCACCCGTTCGGCGGCTCATGGGGCTACCAGGTCTCCGGCTACTACGCCCCGACGTCGCGCTTCGGCACGCCCGATGACCTGCGTTTCATGGTCGACCACCTGCATGCTGCCGGCATCGGCGTCATCCTCGACTGGGTGCCCGCCCACTTCCCGCGCGACGAGCATGCGCTGTCGAGCTTCGACGGCACGCCGCTCTACGAGCACCCCGACCCACAGCGCGGCGAGCATCCGGACTGGGGAACCCTCGTCTTTGACTTCGGGCGACCGCAGGTACGCAACTTCCTCGTCGGCAACGCCTGCTACTGGCTGGAGGAGTTCCACTTCGACGGCCTGCGAGTCGATGCCGTCGCGTCGATGCTCTACCTTGATTACTCACGCAAGGCCGGGGAGTGGACGCCCAATCGGCTCGGCGGGAACGAGAACCTCGAGGCGATCGGCTTCATTCGCGAACTCAATCAGCGGGTCCACCGATCGGCGCCGGGCGCGATCTGCATCGCGGAAGAGTCGACCGCCTTCCCGGGCGTCACCCGGCCCGCTGCCGACGGAGGCCTGGGCTTCGACCTCAAGTGGGACCTGGGGTGGATGCACGACACATTGGCCTACTTCCGCCGGACGCCTGGGCAACGCTGGCGTGATCGCGGCCACCTGACCTTCCGCAGCGTCTACCTCGCCTCGGAGCGATGGGTGCTTCCGCTCTCACATGACGAGGTCGTGCATCTCAAGCGCTCGCTCCTCGGAAAGATGCCCGGCCAATCAGCTCAACAGTTCGCCAGTCTCCGCTCGCTGCTGGCCAACCAGGTGGGGCAGGTCGGCAAGAAGCTCCTCTTCATGGGCACCGAGCTGGCGCCGGCCGGCGAATGGAATCACGACCTGCCACTCGACTGGGAGGCGGCAGCGGCCGATCCCCTCCGCGCGGGCATCGCCGCGCTGGTGGAGGATCTCGGTGCGCTCTATCTCTCGTCTCCGGCGCTGTGGGAGGGAGACCCGGACGCCGAAGGCTTCGGCTGGATCGACGCCAAGCGGTCGACCGATCCATCGGTGGTCGCCTGGCTGCGGCGTGCTGGCGGGACACGACAGCCAGCGCAGCTGATGGTGGTGGTCCAGAACGGTGCCGCCTCGGCGCGCCACGGGTACCGGTTGGGCCTGCCGTCGGGCGGCACGTGGGAGGAGCTCCTCAATACCGATTCAACCCGCTACGGCGGCACCCAGGCCGAGCGTCACCGACCGGTGGCCGCCGAGTCGATTCCGTGGGGCGGCCAGCCGTTTTCAGTCGAGGTCAGCATTCCAGCCCTCGGCACCATCTTCCTGGGGCCCTCGACGCCCTAGTCCCGCCCCCGTCAGCGCGACATCGCCAACAGGACCACGCTGCGACCGCCGACGCTGCCCGAAGACGGCGTGCCCATCCGTGGCGCCTGGCGGAGATTCGTGTCCACAAGGACATGCCACGCCCCGGCAGGATCCGCCGGAAGCTGGATCTGCGCCGGTTCATCGAGCGGGTTGAGGCACAGCAGCAGCGCCACGTCGGGACCCTCCTCAGTGTCGGCGGCGCGCTGGATCAAGGTCAGGGGGTGATCCGCGGTCAACGTCCATGCACCGTCAAGCAACAGGGGGTGCTCCCTGCGGAGCGCCACCAGCTTCGACACGAAGGTGACCAGCGGAGGCTGACCGGGACGGGTGCGCCAGTTCACCCAGCTCAGCTCGTTGTCCTGCGAGTAGGCGTTGTTGTTACCGCGCTGGGTCCGCCCCAGCTCGTCGCCCGCCAGCAACATGGCGGCACCCCGGGAGAGCAGCAGCGTCGCCAGCAGTGCCCGTCGCTGGCGATCCCGGAGGTCGAGAATGCCCGGATCGTCGGTCTCGCCCTCGACCCCGAAGTTGAGCGAGTCGTTCTCGTCCTCTCCGTCGCCGTTGTCCTCGTGGTTCACCTGGTTATGCTTCTCGACGTAGCTCACCAGGTCGTGCAGCGTAAAGCCATCATGGGCGGTCACGTAGTTGACCGATACCCTCGCGCCGCCGCCATCCAGCCCAAAGAGGTCTGCTGAACCCGCAAGGCGCTCCGGCAGGTCAGCCGCCGATGCCTCGGCCCCTGCCCAGAAGCGGCGCACCGTGTCGCGGTAGCGACCATTCCATTCGCTCCACGCCGGGGGGAACTCGCTCAGGCGATAGCCGTCCGGGCCGAGGTCCCACGGCTCGGCGATGAGCTTCAACCGGCTGAGGAGCGGATCGGCTTCGATCGCCGCGAAGAGCGGAGCGTCGGCCGAGAACCCGTCGACCGTACGGCCAAGGGTGGTAGCCAGGTCAAAGCGGAAACCGTCAACGCCGTACTCGACGGCAAAGGTGCGGAGACTGTCCAGCACCAGCCGCACGACGGCTGGATGGGTTGCGTCGAGCGTGTTGCCGGTACCCGCATCGTCGCGATATCGGCGCAGGTCGGATGGGTCGAGCCGATAGTAGGCGGCGTTGTCGATCCCGCGGAATGCGACCGTCGGGCCGTGCTCATCGCCCTCCCCGGTGTGGTTGTAGACCACGTCCAGGAGCACCTCAAGGCCGGCGAGATGGAGGCTGCGGATGGCGTCGCGCAGCTCCTGCCGCGGATCATCGCTCGCCGCAAACCGAGGGTCGGGCGCCAGGAAGGCGATGGTGTTGTACCCCCAGTAGTCGGTGAGCCCGTGCTCGAGCAGGAAGCGGCGTGACAGCTGCTGCTGCACCGGCAGCAGCTCGATCGCGGTGACCCCCAGTGCATGCAGATGGGCGATCACCGCCGGATGCGCCAGGCCGGCATAGGTCCCGCGCAGCGCCGGAGGCAGATCCGGATGAAGCCTCGTCAGACTCTTGACGTGGAGCTCGTAGATCACCGATCTGCTGAACGGGGTGCCCGGTCTCTCGGCTTCGTCAATCGGGCTGAACGCCGCAGCGACCACGCACTTGGGAGTGAACGGCGCCGAGTCCCGGTCGTCACGCGGGAGGCCTGCGTGGCCGGCACCGTCGAGATGACCGAAGTGCTCCTCTCGCAAGCGGATCGGTCCCTCGATGAGCCTGGCGTAGGGATCGAGCAGCAGCTTCGCAGGGTTGAACCGATGGCCAAGCTCCGGCTCATACGGTCCGTGCACCCGGTAGCCGTAGCGCTGCCCCGCCCCGGCGTCCGCCACCATCAAAAACCAGACGTCCCCTGCGCCGCGCTGCATGTCAAGGTGATACTCGCTCCCGTCGGGGTGGAAGAGGCAGAGCTCCACCGCTTCGGCGTGCTCGCTCCACAACCCGAAGCTGGTGCCGGCCGCGTCAGGCGTCGCGCCCAGTGGCGCGGAGGAACGGGCTGTCACCTCCGGGTCAGCCGTCGAGCGGTCGCAGGGTGAAGACGCGGTACGGCAGCCGCGCCGGGTCGAGCTCGACCGGCAGGTCCGCCCCGCGCAGCCTTCGCGTGCGCCCGGTCAGGAGATCGACCATCCGGTACGGCTCATCCCAGCCGATCCCGACGGCCGGCAGATCGGGATGCAGGATGGCACGCTCCGAGACCCGCATGCCGCAGTTCACGGCCACGTAGACCGGCGCTCGCCAGCGGCTGGGGAACCCGGTGAGTGGGTCCACCTCGCCGGCCGGGAGGGCCTTGCGATAGAACAGGACCTCCTCGCCGGTGGCCTCCTCGAACCGCAGATTGTCGTACCGCTGCAGGGCATCCCACTCGTGGCGCACGCGGTTAAGCCCCGTGATCAGCGGCTTGATGTTCCCGGGGGCATCCCAGTCCCGCGCCCTGATCTCGTATTTCTCGCTGCGGGCGTACTCCTCGCGGTCCTCCAGCCGTCCCTGCTCGCACAGCTCGAAGCCCGAATAAATGCCCCACGCCGGCGCGAGCGTGGCGGCCAGCACCGCGCGCACCGCGAAAGCAGGGCGCCCCAGGTCGAGATGATGCGGGTTTATATCCGGCGTGTTCGGCCATAGGTTGGCTCGGAAGTACTCGCGCATCTCGCTGGTGGTGAGCTCCGCGAGGTATTCGCGCAGCTCGTCGCGGGTCTCGCGCCAGGTGAAATAGCTGTAGCTCTGGCTGAATCCGATCTTGGCCAAGGCTTGCATCATCTTCGGCTTGGTGAATGCCTCCGCCAGGAAGATGACCTCAGGATGCTGGCGCTGGACCGCGTGGATCAACCAGCTCCAGAACGGCAGCGGCTTGGTGTGCGGATTGTCGACCCGAAAGATGCGCACCCCGCGCTCCACCCAGGTCAGTACGACATCGAGCCAGACCTGCCAGAGCGCTGCGCGGGCGGCCGCGTCGTCAGCGCTGAAATCAAGCGGATAGATGTCTTCGTAGCGCTTGGGCGGGTTCTCGGCGTAGCGAATCACGCCGTCGGGGGTGCGGCGGTACCAGTCGGGATGGGCCGTCACCCACGGGTGATCGGGCGACGTCTGCAACGCCAGGTCGAGCGCGATCTCCATGCCGAGCTTTTCCGCAGCCCGTCGGAAGTGGGCAAACGCAGCAAGCCCCCCGAGCTCGGCGGCGACGGCGGTGTGTCCACCCTCGGAAGAGCCGATCGCCCAGGGCGATCCTGGCTCGCCTTGCGTGCCCGATAGGGCGTTGTTGCGCCCTTTGCGGTTCGTCGTTCCGATGGGGTGCAGCGGCGGCAGGTAGACAACGTCGAAGCCCATCGCCGCGATCCCCGGCAGTCGCCACTCGGCCTCCCGCAGGGTGGTCGCTGTCGGGTGAGCCGGATCGCGTCCCTGCGAACGCGGAAAGAGCTCGTACCAGGCGGAAAATCGGGCACGCTCGCGGTCGACCACCAGCGGAAGCTCGCGATACCGCGTGGCGGCGCCGCGATCCGGATGACGCCTGGCCGCGGCAATGACCGGCTCCGCGGTCAGGAGGGAGATGCGCGTCGCTGCCGCGCGTGCCCGACCGAATCCGGCCAGGGCTGCGCGAAGGATTGCTGCATCCTCGTCGTCGGCGCGCGCCAGGGCGGCCTGCAGCAGCTGTCGTCCCTCCGGTAGCTCGTCCTCGACTGGCATGCCGGCGGCCAGCCGCTTGGCGACCCCCATTGCCCACGAGCCGACCTGGTCCGGCCACGCCTCAATCGTGTACCGCTGCCGGCCGATCGCGAGCAGCTCCATCGCGCCGCTCCACCGGTCGTTGTCGATGAGACGCATCGGGGCCTCGCGCCAACCACCCTCCGATTCCGGGGCCAGGCGCAGCACGGCCGCGAGTGAGCCGTGACCGGAGGCGAAGATGTCGGCGGTGACCCGCAGCTCGTCGCCGACGACTCGCTTGACGGGGTGCCGTCCACCATCGAGCTCTGGGTCGACCCGCTCGATCACGATCTCGCCGCGCGCTCCGACCACCGGGGCGTCCGGCTCGTCGGCGGAGGGAGAGGAGGCCAGCGCCGCGCCGGCGGCGCGCTTGAGGCTCGATCTGGTGGTGGTCATTGGCGGTCGCGCAACCGTAGCGCATCGGGCCGGGCCAGCGCGTCGCCGGTTCGGGGTTGCTAGGCTTTCGACATGCTTCGACGTCGGGCTGCAATAGTGTCGCCGGCACTGATCCTGGTGCTGACGCTGCTGACCGCCTGCTCCAGCCCGATCGAATCACCTGCGCCGTCAGACGGCAGCTCGGTGCCGAACGTCACGCCCGGCGCCTCGGCAAGCGTGGAGCAAACCCGGCCAGGCTCCAGCAACCCGCCACTGGTGACCGGGCCCGATCGCCTGCACCTCGAGACCCTGGTCAGTGGCCTCGATCACCCGATCGGCATCGGCCAGGCCGGCGACGGAAGCGGGCGCCTGTTCATCAACGAGCAGGCAGGTCTGGTTCGGGTCGTGCGTTCCGACGGGACGTTGCTGGGCAGGCCGTTCGTGGACCTGCGCGACCGCGTGGAATCGGGCGGCGAGCGCGGCCTGCTGGGGGTCGCCTTTCACCCCGATTTCTCCCGCAACCGGCGGCTCTTCGTGGACTACACCCGCCGCGGAGACGGCGCGACGATCGTCTCGGAGCTGAGCGCATCACCCGACGGCACGACGGCCGACCCCGCCTCCGAGCGCGTGCTTCTGACCGTCGCCCAGCCGTATGCCAATCACAATGGCGGCCAGATCGCATTCGGGCCCGATGGTTACCTGTATATCGGCCTCGGCGACGGCGGCTCGGGCGGCGATCCGCACGGCAACGCCCAGAGCCTCCAGGCGCTGCTCGGCAAGATCCTGCGCATCGACGTGAACGGGGCTCGCGTGGACGGCAGGCCCTACGCCATTCCGGCCGACAACCCGTTCGCATCGGGCGGCCTGCGGCCGGGCGGCGGCCTGCCGGAGATCTGGGCGTACGGTCTCCGCAATCCGTGGCGCTTCAGCTTCGACCGCGAGTGGGGCGACCTGTACATCGGTGACGTGGGGCAGGGTGCCTGGGAGGAGATCGATCGACAGCCAGGCGACTCGCGAGGCGGTGAGAACTACGGCTGGCCCGTGATGGAAGGCCGTCACTGCTACAGCGGCCAGTGCAACCAGTCAGGCTTCGTGAGGCCGATCGCCGAGTACTCCCACAGCGAGGGCTGTTCGGTGACCGGCGGCTACGTCTATCGCGGCGCGCGGCAGCCCGCACTGCTGGGCGTCTACGTCTTCGCTGATTACTGCTCCGGGACCATCTTCAGCCTCCAGGTGGACGAGGGCACCATCACACCCAAGTCGGTGGCGGTGAGCGGTCGGAACGTCACCTCCTTCGGGGAGGGCGAGGACGGCGAGATCTACCTGGTGGCGACAGATGGCACCCTGTCGCGCCTGGTGGTCGGCGGATGAGCCGATCGATCACAGCGCACCGAGCGCGCGCAGGCTGACCCAGCGGCCTCTTCCGATCACCAGGTGATCCAGCAGCTCGATGTCGAGCAGCCGTCCGGCCTGGGCCAGGTCCCCCGTGATGCGCAGGTCCTCGGCCGACGGGGCCGGGTCGCCCGACGGATGGTTATGAGCGACCACGACGCTGGCCGCCTGCCTGCGAACCGCCTCGCGAAACACCTCGCCCACCCGCACCGAAGAGCCGGCCAGGTTGCCGACATAGACGGTGACCATGGCGATCACCGTGTTCTTGGTGGTGAGCAGGACGACGCGGAGCTCCTCTCTCTCCAGATGCGCCATGGCGGGGAGCAGTCGTTCCGCCAGGTCGGTTGGCGCCCGGACCTGCCAGCGTGGCAGCGGGAGCGCACACGCGACTCGCCGCCCCAGCTCGACGGCCGCCAGCAGCGCCGCCGCGCGCCGGACGCCGAGCGGCCCGAGCTCGCTGAAATCGGTGGTCGCCAGGCCGGCCAGGCCGCCGTGCTGGGCGAGCACCTCGCGCGCCACCTGAAGGCGATCGACGCCACCGATCACCGCTGCGAGCAGCTCGTCGTCCCGGCAGGCGGCGGGGCCGAGTCGTTGCATCGTCGCCGCGACGAGATCGGTGGAGCGCTGGCGCGACGCGATCTGCTCGAGGGGAGATGGCGGGACGGTGACGCTCACGAGTCGGCAGGCTAGCCGGCGGCGGTGATCGGTCGCTTACCCGCGGCTTAGCGGATCAGGTCGGCAGGCGGAGGACCCCCAGCCGGTCCAGCAGCGCGATGCCCACCGAGATCGCGTTGAAGCCGGCGTGCATGGCGATCGACGCAGGAAGGCTGCGCGTTCGGCGATACACCAGGGCAAGCCCAATCCCCAGCGCGAAGATCGGCACCAGGGCAAAGATGGAGGCGTGAATGGCGGCGAAGAGAGCGGCTGACCCGTAGAGCGCCACTCGAGGCCCGCGTTCGCGCTCCCAGATGTTGTAAACCACGCCGCGGAAGAAGAACTCCTCGGCAATCGGAGCCACGATCAGGAAGGCGACCAGGATCACCGTGGGATCACCGCGAGCCAGCACCTGGTCGGCGACTCCCGCCTCTTGATGCAGACCAATCCCCTCGAGCAGACGCGTTGCCAGCGCCGAGAGGGCGGTCGCCGCGATCCAGGCCGGGATGGCCATTCCCAGGCCGATCAGGACAAGGCGAACGGTCCCCTGGGCGGGTATCAGCCTCAGGCCGGCCAGGGCTCTCGGCAGAACCACCAGCGCACCGGCCACGATGAGCAGGCCGATCTGCGTCGAGGTCAGGAGCAGGAGCGTACCCCCGATCGTCAGCGTGCCGCCGTTGACCAGGGCTGTCGCGTCGCCGGCCGCACCGAGCGACAGGATCGACGCCACGATCACCGCCAGCAGCAGCAGGACAAAGACGGCCGGACCGCGGTAGCGCTCGGGGGCAAGCTGGCCGCGCACGATGACGGAGCGGACCGCATTCATCACCAGGCCGGCAACCAGCAGCAGACCTCCAAGGACGAGCAGCAGGGCGGGCCCGATCAGGCGCTCGAGTTCGGCGACCCCACCGGACAGCAGGTCCGCGTTGAGCGCAACGACCAGGGTGGGGAGGACCAGACCCGTCGCGATGAACGCGATCGAGAGGAACTGCAGGACGCGATAACGGCCAAGGATGGTTGCCTCGGCCGCGGAGGAGTCGCCCTCAGACGGGACGAGCGGAGGCTCGATCAGGCCGGGATCGTCCACCGGCCGCCGCGGATCAGGGGTTGGTGGCGCCGCGGAACCCGGTCGGCTCGGGCGCAAGCTCGCCGGGCCGCTCATCGGCGCGGGGCATGACGCTCACCGGCGGGCGCGCGGCTCGGGGGAACTCGTGACCGCAGTAGGCGCACAGAGGCCACTCGGGATCGGCCAGTCGGTTGCAGGACGGGCAGACCCGGTGCAGCCGGGTGCGGCAGTTCGGACATACCAGCCAGTCGGCCTGCACACGATCGCGGCAGACCGGGCACAGCTCGTTCTTCTCGACTTCGGCCAGGAGCGACTCCTCGGCCAGCGATCGCTCGTAGACCTCGGCCAGCGATTCGCGTGGTCGCACGATCATGTACAGCACCACGGCGAACAGGAACAGGAGCGGTGTGAAAAAGATGATGAGCGCCGATGCGAAGTACGGCAGGATCGGGTTTTCGCTGCGTGCCTGCATGTCGCGGAAGGCCCAGTAGGCGGTCCCAAGCCAGAGCAGCACGACATAGATCACGACCAGCGTCGCGGCGGTCTGGACCAGTGGGTTGGTGACGAAGTCGTTCCAGATCTTCCCCGGATCCGGCAGGCCTTCAGGCATGGGAGGCGATCCTCAGCTGCATTGCGCGCTCAAGACCTATGCTCGTGGCGCGGCGGTCATGCTAGCAGATAGCTGCGCGAGCACCCGCAGCAGGGCCTGGTGCTCAACCGCCAGGACGCGGTCTGCGAGCCGCTCGGGAGTGTCATCGGCGAGCACTTCCACCTGCACCTGCTCGATCGGCACCCCTCGATCGAGATCGGTGGTGACCTCGTGAATCGTCACCCCGGTCTGGCGATCCCCGGAATCGAGCACCGCCCGGTGCACGGCCAGCCCCATCATCCCCGGCCCGCCGTGACGGGGCAACAGCGATGGATGGATGTTGATCGTCCGCCCACGAAACGCGGCGAAGTAGGGCGGCCGCAGCAACTGGTCGTATCCGGCCAGCAGCACGAGGTCGCAGTGGGCGCCATTCAGCGCACGGCCGATGGCCGCATCGCGTGCGCCAAGATCGACGAAGTCACGTCCAGCCAGGACGAGGGCCGGCACCGCGTGCTCGTGGGCAATGGCCAGTGCACCGATCGCATGGCGGTTCGAGATGACCACAACGGGCTCGATCAGGGGCAGCTGTCCGGCCTTGACGGCGAGCAGCACGGCCCGCAGATTCGATCCACGACCGGAGACCAGGATTCCCAGCCGCATCGCGTCTAGACGAAGGTGACGCGCGCGGCGCCGGGCGCATGTGGCACCACGCTGCCGACCTGCCGGGCCTCCGGTACCGCTCGCAGCGCCAGATGGGCCAGGTCGGCCCGAACCACGCAGGTGAGTCCGATCCCCAGGTTGAAGGTGCGCACCATCTCGGCGTCGGCGATGTCGCCGCGCTGCTGAATCAGGCTGAAGATCAGCGGAACCGGCCACGAGCCAAGCTGGACCTCCACGCCGAGCCCGTTCGGCAGGGTACGCGGGATGTTGTCGACCCAGCCACCCCCGGTGATGTGGGCAAAGGCCAATGCGTCTCCGCCGGCTTCACGGAGGGCGCGCCGCAGGATGCGAATCTCATCGAGGTAGGACCGATGCGGCTCCAGGAGCACCTCACCGATGGTGCGGTCGAGTCCCGGTGCGGTACGGCGCCACTCGTCTTCGCTGAAGACCCGCCGCGCCAACGAGTAGCCATTGGTGTGCAGCCCGCTCGAGGGCAGGCCGAGCACGGCGTCTCCGACCCGCACCGCTGACCCATCGATCAGGTCGGCCCGTGCCACGACCCCCACGATGAAGCCGGCAAGGTCGAAGTCCGCTGATGCGTACAGGTCCGGCAGCTCGGCGGTCTCACCGCCAACCAGCGAAACGCCGGCGGCTGCGCAGGCATTCGCGACCCCGCCCACGATCTCGGCCGCGATCTCGGCGCGCAGCTTGCCGACGGCGAGATAGTCGAGGAAGAAGAGCGGATCGGCGCCCTGCACCGCGATGTCATTGATGCAGTGATTGACGAGGTCGACGCCGATCGAGTCGTAGCGCTCCAGGGCGATGGCGATCTTCAGCTTGGTGCCGACTCCATCGGTGGAGGCGACCAGCACCGGGTCGGGATGCGTCGTGGGATCAAAGCGGAAGAGGCTGCCGAAGCCGCCGATCCCGGCCAGCACGGCGGGGGTGGCGGTCGCCGCCGCCGCAAGGCCGATCAGCTCGACGGCGCGCTTCGCCTCGTCGATATCGACGCCGGCCTGCCGGTAGCTGTGCGCCATCGGCCTAGCCGCGCTCCAGCGCGAACTTGTCGACGTCGAGCGGCACGTCGACCGGGTACCGTCCGTCGAAGCAGGCGGTGCAGCGCCGATCCTGGTCGCCACCGACCGCGGCCAGCAGGCCGTCCTGCGAGAGATAGCCGAGGCTGTCGGCGCCAATCAGCTGCCGGATCTCGTCGAGCGAGTGATTGGCGGCGATCAGCTCGGCCCGCCGACCGGTATCGACTCCCATGTAGCAGGGGTAGCGCATCTGGGGCGAGTGGATCCGAACGTGGATCTCTCGCGCCCCGGCGCGGCGCAGCATGGCCACGATCGGACCGGTGGTCGTCCCGCGCACGATCGAGTCGTCGACCACCACCACTCGCTTGCCGGACAGGACCTCGGGAAGCGGGTTGAACTTCAGCCGCACCGAGGCCTCGCGCGATGTCTGGGCCGGTTGGATGAAGGTCCGACCCACGTATCGGTTCTTGATGAGCCCCTCGCGATAGGGAAGCTGCGACTGCTCCGCGTAGCCGATGGCGGCCGGGATGGCCGAGTCCGGAACCGGTATCACCAGGTCAGCCTCCGCCGGGTGCTCGACGGCAAGCTGGCGACCCATCCGCAGCCGGGCCTCGTAGAGCAGTCGCCCGTCAATGACGCTGTCGGGCCGGGCCAGGTAGACGAACTCGAAGACGCAGAGGCGTTCGCGGGCGCCGGCGGGGGCGCCGTTGATGGTCGGCCGATGCGAGTGCACTCCCTCCTCGTCGATGATAAGGATCTCGCCCGCCTCCACGTCGCGGACGAAGGTTGCGCCCATGACGTCGAGCGCAGCGCTTTCGCTGGCGACGGCCCAGCCGAGCGGACGCCCGTCGGCGGCGCTGATGCGGCCCAGGGCAAGCGGGCGGAAGCCGATCGGATCGCGCGCGGCGATGAGTGCGCGCTCGGTGAGCATGGTGAACGTGTACGCACCGGCGGCGCGGTGAAAGGCATGTTCCACGCGCTGGACCCAGCTACGGCCAGGTGCATGCGCGATCAGCCGCGCCAGCACCTCGGTGTCGCTCGCCGTCACGAACTCGACCCCCTGCTCGGTGAGCTCGTCGCGCAGCCAGGTGGCATTGGTCAGGTTCCCGTTATGACCGAGCATCAGCTCGCCGAGCTCGCTCTGCGCGTAGACCGGCTGCACGTTGGGGAGGCTATTGGAGCCGGTGGTGCTGTAGCGCGTGTGACCGATGGCGATGTGCGCGCCACGCACCTCGCCGTCAACGGCGTGCGGATCCCGCTCCAGGCTGGCGAGCGTCTCCTCGTCAAAGACCTGGCTGACCAGGCCAAGCCGCTTGTGCAGGGTCAGCCGCGTCCCATCCGAGACGGCGATCCCCGCTGACTCCTGCCCCCGGTGCTGCAGCGCATGCAGCCCGACATAGGCCAGCCGCGCGACCGACGCTCCCGGAGCGTAGATCCCCACCACTCCACACTCCTCGCGCGGGCCATGGGGCTGATAGACGGGCAGCTCGGCCAGGGGCAGGGGCTCGTCGGCGACGACGGCTGGCAGGCGTCTGCCCGACAACTGAATCAGCGTCCGCCGGAGTGCTGGGGCACGACGGGATGATACCGGAAGCCGCCGACAGGGAAGCGGGTGGCCTCGCTGGTGCCAGCCGGCAACAAGGACTATCGGGCCATCGTGGGGTGGTCAATCAGCCCGGATCATGGAGCCCTACCGTCCGTTCCAGGAGCCCGCATGCTTCGCGTCGCCCGAGCGCTGGCGTTCACCTCGCCGCTCATGGTCGTGCTCTTCGTGTTCGTCGGTCCGGCCGTGATCGCAAGTGCAACGGCCCAGCAGCGCGGGCCGCTGCTGACCCTCGGCGGGCTCGCGCTGGGGGCGGGGATCACCGGCACAGCGCTGGTCTGCTGGCTGTACTTCGGCTGGCGGTTCAGCCGCATGGCGCTGGCTCTCGAGTCGACGCTCAGCGCCAATGCCCAGGTCACACTCCGCGAGGCCGGCCTCCCCGGTGAGCGTCGGCTGGCCCGCGCCTTCAACGCCTCAGTGGGGACGTTCATGCAGGTCGAGGCCCGCGCCACGCACGACCGGCTCACCGGCGTCGCCAACCGCGAGACGCTGCTGACGACCCTGGCCTCCGAGACCGAGCGAGCCACGCGTCACCACAAGTCGCTCTCGGTGGCGTTCATCGACATCGATCGCTTCAAGCCGATCAACGACACCTACGGGCACAACTCGGGTGACGCCGTGCTGCGACAGATCGCGGCGCTGATCAATGACAACGTCCGCGCGAGCGACCTCTTCGGGCGCTACGGCGGCGAAGAGTTCATGCTCATCCTGCCCGAGACCACGGCCGACGAGGCGGTGGTGCTCGCCGAGAAGCTGCGCAGCCTGGTCATGCAGTACCCGCTGGTGATCGCTGGCGGACAGCTGGTGCAGGTGACCATCAGCATTGGCATCGCCGGCGAGGTGGGCTCCCAGCTGCAGGTGGACCGCCTGGTCGACCAGGCGGATGCTGCCATGTACGCCGCCAAGTCGCTGGGCCGCAACCGGACCTACCTCTTCCGCGCTCTGGACGAGGAGGCACCGGTGCGACGCGCGCCCATCTCCGCCGAGCGGCGGGCTGCGGCCACCGCCATCGGTCGCTGGGCGAACGACACCGCGACCGAAGCCCTCGCGTCAGTGCTGGCCCCGCAACCGAACCACCGGGGGCGACCGTCGGACATGATCGCCGCGCTGGCCACCGGGATCGCCCTCGAGATGGGAATGGCGCGCGAGGAGATCGATCGGATCAAGATCGCGGCACTGCTGCACGACCTGGGGAAGCTGGCGGTGCCCGCGGAGATCCTGGACAAGCCGACCGCCCTGTCGGACAACGAATGGCAGGCGATCGGCGAGCACCCCCGCATCGGCCAGGTCATCCTCGAGCAGGCCTCGTCGCTGCGCGAGGCGATCCCGGTCATCCTCCATCACCATGAGCGATACAACGGCGGCGGATATCCGCACGGACTCAAGGGCGCGGAGATTCCCCTCGGGGCGCGCATCGTTGCGGTCGCTGACGCGTATCACGCCATGACCCACGAGCGACCGTACAGCTCCGCTCGCGCCCACCACGAGGCGCTCGAGGAGCTGCGTCAGCACGCCGGCACCCAATTCGATCCCGACGTGGTGGCAGTCTTCTGCCAGATCTACGCGGAAGGGGCCCCGCCCGATGGGCTGGAGGAGGTCTACCGGCTGCACGAGCGAGCCAGTGGCGGCCTCACGCGCATCGACCCCCACGCTCAGGCGGCGATCCTGTACCGCGGAGCGCACCCGCATGCCGCCCGCCCGGCGGGACGAAGGTCGGCCCCGAAGGATCCGCCCAGTTCAACCCCGGGGCCGCCACGGCGAGCCACCGGCTGACGACGCTGGCCGGGTGATCCGCTAGAACGGGGTCTGCCAGGCTGACGCCAGGCTGGCCAGCTCGGCAATCACGCGCTCCGTGCCGACCTGGATCTGGACCGCCCCACCGCCGACGTCGCCAAGGCGCGACGCCACCACCCGCTCGGCATCAGACGCGGCGACCAGCGCTGCGACGAACTCGGGCGTGACCGCCACCAGCACCCGGCCGCCGCGCTCCCCGAAGAGCGCTGCGGTTGGCGCTGTGGCGGCGGCAGGTGGGAGCGCCACCGTGCAGCCGACCTGCGATGACACTGCCATGCGCGCCAGCGCCACTGCCAGGCCGCCGATCGAAAGGTCATGCGCCGCAGCCGCCACGCCATCGGTGCAGAGCCGTCCGAGCAGTGCCACCAGCCGGGCCGCGGCGACAATGTCAAGCGACGGCGATCCTCCGAAGTGCCCACGGCGCCAGGCAAGCTCCGAGCCCGCCAGCGAATTCGCATCGTTCGCCTCGGCACCCAGCAGCCAGATCTCGTGGCCGGCCTGCCAGCGCATCGGAATCGCGCGGCCGCGGTCTTCGAGCAATCCCACGGTGCCGATCACCGGTGTGGGCAGGATCGGGCCATCGGGTGTCTCGTTGTAGAGGCTCACGTTCCCCGACACGATCGGAATGGCAAGCGCGCGGCACGCCTCCGCCATACCGGCCACCGCCTCGCACAGCTGCCAGTAGCCGGCGGGGTTCTCGGGCGATCCGAAGTTCAGGCAGTTGGTGATGCCGATCGGGGTCGCCCCGCTGCAGGCCACGTTCAGCGCCCCCTCGACCACGACCGCGGCGCCGGCCAGTCGCGGGTCGAGCGAGCCGACGCGGCCGGGCCCGTCGAGCGCAAGGGCGATGGCCCGCGCGGTCCCCTTGATCCGCAGCAGCGCAGCGTCTCCGGCACCAGGGCCGACCAGCGTGTTAATCCCGTTCATGTGGTCGTAGCGACGCCAGACTGGCTTCCGGCTGCGGACGTTCGGAGTCGAGAGCAGCTCCCGCAGCGTCGCGGCGGTCGGCCGCTCGCGCGCCAGTCCCTCGAGGCTCTCGGATCGGCGGGCCGCCAGGTCGTGCGGCGGGGCGGCCGGTGGCCTGTAGCGAGGCGCATCGTCGACCAGCGCCCGACCCGGCACCTCGCAGAC